>ONRC01000001.1 GCA_900320085.1 uncultured Eubacteriales bacterium | reverse complement strand
CTGCTGGAGGACTATGACGACGTCCCCTTCTGCGCCTGGGTGCTGGATTTTGACATCCGCAATCCCTTTAACTACGACGCGGACGCCAAGCGCACCCTGATCGACAGCGAAAGCGGCGTTACGGCGTTCAAGCTGTACACCTCCTTGTATAACGACTACGGCCTGCCCACGGTGTACAACTTCGTCAGCCGCTTCCGTTCCGGCGAAATGCCCATCGGCCTGGCGAATTACAGCCAGTTCAACACCCTGGCCGTGTCCGCTCCGGAAATCCGTTCCCTGTGGGATTTCGCGGCCTTCCCCGGCACGGTGCAGCCCGACGGCAGCATCGACCATTCCGTCCACTGCTCCGGCCTGTGCTGCATGATGATCGCCACGGACAATGAGAACATCAAGAACAACGCCTGGGAGTTCTTAAAGTGGTGGGTCAGCGCGGACGCGCAGGTGCGCTTCGGCCGCGAGATCGAATCCGTGCTGGGCTCCTCCGCCCGCTATACAACCGCCAACCGGGACGCCCTCAAGCAATTGGCCTGGAGCGCCGATCAGCTGGCCGTGCTGGAGGACCAGATGGCCCAGACCGTGGGCTTCCGCGAAATCGCCGGCGGCTACTCCACCACCCGCCATATGACCAACGCCATCCGCCGCGTCATCAACAATAAAGAGGACGCCCGCGAGACGCTGCTCACCTACGCCCGCACGATCAACGAGGAAATCAAGGTCAAGCGGAAAGAATTCAATCTTCCCATCGACTGAGAACAGAAAGAAAGGAGGAAAACCGAATGCAATCGCAGTCTTTGCTCAAACGCTCCTGGGATATCAGGAAAGAAAAGATGCACTACGGCTGGGAAAAGGCCAAACGGATGAAAATCTGCTATCTCTTCCTGGCACCCTACGCCGTGCTGTTCACCACCTTCTTTATCCTGCCCATCGTCACGTCCATCTACTTTGGCTTCACCTACTACAACATTCTGGAGCCCGCCCGGTTCATCGGTTTCCAGAACTACATCAACCTCGTTTTACAGGACGAGGTGTTCCTGACGGCAGTGAAAAACACCTTCGTGATCGCCGTCATCACAGGCCCCATCGGTTATATCCTTTCCTTCCTGTTCGCCTGGTTCATCAACGAATTGCCCCGCTGGCTGCGCACCATCGCCGTGGTGGTGTTCTACGCTCCCTCCATCGGCAGCGGCGCCTACTTCATCTTTTCCATTATCTTCCAGGGCGACGCTTACGGCTACCTGAACTCCCTGCTGCTGCAATTCGGCCTGATCGACGCGCCGCTGCTGTGGCTGCTGGACCCCAAGTACATCCTGCCCGTCATCATCCTGGTCAGCCTGTGGATGAGCATGGGCACCGGCTTCCTGTCCTTCGTCGCCGGCCTGCAGGGCGTGGACCGCAGCCTGTTTGAAGCGGGCTATGTGGACGGCATCCGCAACCGCTGGCAGGAGCTGTACTTCATCACCCTGCCCAGCATGAAGCCCACGCTGCTGTTCGGCGCGGTCATGTCCATCACCTCCGCGTTCAACGTCTGCGACGTGCCCCGCGCCCTGGCGGGCTATCCCTCCACGGACTACGCCGCCCGCACCATCGTGACCCACCTGTTCGACTACGGCTTCTCCCGGTTTGAAATGGGTTACGCCTCCGCCATCGCGACGGTGCTGTTCCTGATCATGATCCTTTGCAACAAGCTGATTCAGTCCGGGCTGAGGAGGGTTGGCACATGAGCCAGAAAAAGCAGAAAATCACGCGCATCGAGCAGCCCAAAACCCAAAGCCGGGCGGAGCAGCTGCACTACCTGGCTCAGCTCCGCGGCGAGATCGAGGAAGAAAAGCCGCAGCTGAATAAAAAGAAATTCATCATCATTTCCCTGATCGTGCTGGCGCTGCTGGCGGGCATCCTGGTGTACAGCAACTACATGCTGGACGCCATCGAAAACGCCAACCTGGATCACCGCACCACCTCCCGCACCCTGCTTCTCATGCTGGGCAGGGACCCTGAGGTGATCCTGGGCGGATCGGACGCGGTCATCGACGAAGAACTGGCCCGGGTCAACGCCTGGTCCTCCATTTTCCTGGTGGCCCGGCTGGCGGCCATCGTGGGGCTGATCGCCTATGGCTTCTACGCCATCATCACGCTGCTCCAGCCCAAGCGCCGCAAGCCCAACCGTTCCTTCTGGGGCGACCTGGGGATCTACACCATGCTGTTCATCATCGCCGTGGCCATGGCGTTCCCGCTGGTGTTCTCCATCGCTTCGTCCCTGAAGCCCCTGGACGAACTGTTCCGGTTCCCGCCTAAGGTGTTCCCGGATCATCCCACCTTCGATAACTTCAGCGACCTGATTGTGACCATGGGCCAAAGCTGGGTGCCCTTCTCCCGGTACCTGATCAACACCGTGCTGATCACGTTCCTGGGCACCTTGGGCCACGTGATCATCGCCTCCATGGCGGCGTTCGTGCTGGCGAAGTACGATTTCCCCGGCGGGAAAACCTTCTTCAAGATCGTCGTCACCGCCCTGATGTTCTCCGGCTACGTAACGGGCATTCCCAACTACGTCATCATGAGCAAGCTGGGCATGATCGACACCTACTGGGCCATCATCCTGCCCGCCTTCGCCGCGCCCATCGGCCTGTTCCTGATGAAGCAGAACATGGAAAGCCTGCCGGACGCGCTGATCGAAGCGGCGCACCTGGACGGCGCGGGGGAAATGCGCATCTTCTGGACCATCGTGATGCCCAACGTCAAGCCCGCCTGGCTGACCATCATCATCTTCTCCGTGCAGGGCCTGTGGAACACCAACGCCGCCACGGTCATCTACTCCGAATCCAAGAAGACCCTGGTGTACGCCCTGCAGCAGATCCAGGCCGGCGGTATCGCCCGCGCGGGCCAGGCCGCCGCGGTCTCCGTGGTGGTCATGCTGGTGCCCATCATCATTTTCATCTGCTCTCAGAACCAGATCATGGAAACCATGTCCAGCTCCGGTTTGAAGGACTAAGCAGGACGGGAGGGAAGACGAACGTGAAAAGAATGAAATGCATCCTGTCGCTTGTCCTGGCCGCCCTGCTGCTCCTGCCCATGAGCGCGGCGCTGGCCGTGGACGACGGATATTCCAGCACCTATACTTATAATTATGACTACTGGTCTGACCTGCGCGAATCCCCCGACGCCTACCGCGTGGATCAGACGGTGTACAGCGTGACGCTGGGCCTGGACGTGCCCATGCGCCGTCCCCAGAGCCTGTATGTACGGGACAATGATCTGTACGTGTGCGACACGGGCAACAACCGCATCCTGCAGCTGCGCCGCGGCAAGGATAAGAATTTTGAGCTGGTCAGGATCATCGACAAAATCAACGGCGTGGAGCCCGCCGCCTTCAACGGTCCCAGCGATATGGCCATTGACCCGGAGGGCAACATCTACGTCTGCGACACCAACAACAACCGCATCGTTAAGGCGGACAAGAACCTGAACTACATTTTGTCCTTTGTCAAGCCCAACGACTCCACCTTCGACCAGAGCCTGAGCTTCCTGCCCAGCAAGCTGGCGGTGGACACCACGGGCCGCGTGTTCTGCCTGGCGACCCACGTGAACAAGGGCCTGGTCAAGTACGAGGCGGACGGCACGTTCACCGGCTTCGTCGGCGCGAACACCGTCAAGTACGACATGTGGGAATACCTGTGGAAAACGTTCTTCACCACCAAGGAACAGCGCGACCAGCAGGTGGCCTTCGTTCCCACGGAATATGAGAACGTGTACATGGATAAGGAAGGCTTCATCTACGCCACCAACATCGTGTTCAGCGAATACGATCTGCTGTACGATGTGGCCAAGCCCATCCGCCGCCTGAACAGCATCGGCAGCGATATCCTGATCAAAAACGACCGCTATCCCCCCATCGGAGACCTGGAGTGGGTGGAGGGCACCAACGACTACGGCCCCTCCAAGTTCAAGGATATCACCGTGCTGGACAACGACATCTACATCGCCGTGGACCGCACCCGCGGCAGGCTCTTCGGCTATGACCCCCAGGGCATCATGCTGTGGGCGTTCGGCACCAAGGGCAACAGCGAAGGCGCGTTCCTGAGCGCCATCTCCATCGAGCACATGGGCACCGACCTGATGGTGCTGGACGAAAATGAAAGCAGCATCACCGTCTTTACGCCCACCGAATACGGCAACCTGATCTATAAGGCCAACGACGAGTACTTAAAGGGCGATTACGACGGCTCCGCCGACACCTGGCGCGAGGTGCTGAAGCTGAACGCCAACTACAACAGCGCTTTCATCGGCATTGGCCGGGCGCTGATGCGGCAGGAGCAGTACGGCGAGGCCATGGAATACTTCAAGATGGCCCACGACCGGGAAAACTACGGCCGCGCCTACCGCTATTACCGCAAGAACCTGGTGGAAAAGAACGTGGGCTGGGTGGTGGCCGTGCTGGCCGTACTGATCGTGGTGCCCATGGTCATCCGCAAAATCAAGGCCGCGAAAGAGGAGGTGGAAGCGTATGAACGGCGCAAAATCGCTCACTAATCCCGCCGCGGTTCCTTCTGAGCGCGGAGCGGGCTTTAAGCGCTACAAGGCTTCGCTCAAATATGGGTTCTATGTGATCTTCCATCCGTTCGATGGCTTCTGGGATCTGGTGCACGAGCAGCGCGGCTCCCTGATGGCAGCGCACACGTGGCTGTTCCTGTTTTTGCTCACGTATGTGCTCAGGCTCATGCTCACCAACTTCCAGTTCATCACCGCGCCCATCCAGTACATCAACGTGTATGAGCAGTGCGGGTCGCTGCTGTTCCCGTTCCTGGTGCTGTGCCTGTCCAACTGGGCGCTGAGCACGCTGTTTGACGGCAAGGGCAGGTTCCAGGATATTTACATGGCCATGTGCTACGCCCTGGTGCCCTACGTGATCATTCAGCTGCCGCTGATCCTGGTCAGCAACATGATCTCCTTTGACGAGGCGGCATACTATCAGGTGCTGGGCAGCGCCAGCATCATCTGGTGCGTGTTCCTGGTGTTCGTGGGCCTGATGCAGGTGCACGATTACACCCCCGGCAAAACGCTGATCTTCCTGTTCTTCACGATCTTCGGCGCGCTGGTGATTCTGTTCCTGATCCTGGTGTTCTTCTCCCTGCTGAGCGACGCCATCGGGTTCTTCGTTTCCCTGTACCGCGAAGTCGCGTTCAGGCTGTATTAAGGAGGGTGAACAGAAATGAAAAAGAAATCCATCCTCCGCAAAATCCTTCCCTGGGTCATCGCAGTTGCGTTACTGGCGGCGCTGGTGATCTTCGTGGGCATCCCGCTCTACTCCCAGAAGGATGAGCAGACCACCCCGCTGCCCCACGTGACGTATTTCGAGGGCAAGGCCGAAACCATCACTCTGGAAAACGACGCCCTGAAATTCGAATTGGATACCGGCACCACCCAGTTCAAGGTGACGGAGAAGCAGAACGGTCACGAATGGACCTCCATTCCCGACAATGCGGCCAGCGACCCCGTCGCCAAGAGCAGCCAGGCCAACCTGTACGCTTTGCAGTCCACCCTGCTCATGACCTACACCGACCGGGACAAGGGCACCGCTGACATTGCGTTCAACAACTATCAGCGCTCCATCATGAACGGCACCTACGAGATCGGCGAGGTCACGGACAATTCCGTGGAAGTGATCTACTCCATCGGCGACATCAGCAAAATTTACCTGATGCCCTACGCCATCACGGAGGAAAGATACCAGCTGTTCACCGAGAAAATGAAGAGCGAGCTGGGCCTGTCCAAGTCCAAGCTCAACAGCAAGGTGGGCAACATCTACAACATCTATTCCCCCGAAACCCTGGCCACCAAGAGCGACGCGGAAAAGGAAGCCATCCTGGCCCAGTATCCTTCCGCGGCGGAGCAGGCCATCCGCGTGCTGGACACCTCCAAGAAAGCGGACTACCAGGCTATCTCCGATTACTTCGTGCAGGTGGGCTACACCCAGGAGGATTACGAGCTGGACCAGCAGCTGATCGCCTCCGCGTCGGCGGTGGAAAAGCCCGTGTTCAACGTGACCATCCGCTACATCCTGGATGGCTCGGACTTCGTGGTGGAAGTGCCCTATGACCAGATCCATTACCGCGCCAACTTCCCGCTGACCTCCCTGACCGTGCTGCCCATGTTCGGCGCGGCGGGCACGGAGGATCAGGGCTTCATGTTCATCCCCGAGGGCGGCGGCGCGCTGATCAACCTGAATAACGGCAAGCTGAGCCAGAACAGCTACTACGCCAACATGTACGGCTGGGACTGGGGCAGCTACCGTAAGGAAGTCATCAACGAAACCAAGAGCGCCTTCCCGGTGTTCGGCATTTCCAAGAACGACGGCTCCTTCATCTGCGTGCTGGAGGGTGCCTCCTCCTACGGCGGCGTGCAGGCGGACATCAGCAACCGCTTCAACAGCTACAACTGGGTCTGCGCCAAGTACACCGTGCTGCATGGCGACCAGTACAACGTGTCCAACAAGACCGGCACGCTGGTGTACATGTTTGAAAAGCAGCTGCCGAACGACACCATCCGCCAGCGTTACCGCTTTGTCAACAGCGGCAGCTACGTGGATATGGCCAAGTCCTACGGCGAATACCTGCGCGTCCGCCATCCGGAGCTCAGGGAGAAAGCGCTGGACGGCGCGATGCCCGTCAACGTGGAGCTGGTCGGCGCGATCAACAAGCGCGTGGTCAAGCTGGGTCTGCCGGTGAACGCCGTCACCCCGACCACCACGTTTAACGAAGCCCAGACCATCATCGGCAAGCTGAACGGCAGCGGCGTGAAGAACATGAGCGTCCGGTTCAGCGGCTGGGCCAACGGCGGCGTGAACCAGCGGGTGCTCACCTCCGTGCATGTGCTGGGGCAGCTGGGCGGCAACAAGGGCATGGAAAACCTGATCGACTATGCGAAGAAGCAGTCCGTGCCGCTGTACTTTGACGGCATTTCCTGCTTCGCCTATGACAGCGGATTGCTCAACGGCTTCCTGGTCATGCGCGACGCAGCCCGCTACACCACCCGCGAGCGCGTGGAGCTGTATCCCTACTATGCCATCACCTACCGGCCCATGGACTGGAAGGACCCCTTCTACCTGGTACAGCCCGCTTACGCCAAGCGCATGGCGGACAACCTGGTGGAGGCCCTGCGGGACCGCGGCGCTTACGGCGTGGCGTTCCGCGACCTGGGCAGCCTGCTCAGCGGCGACTATAACGTCAACGACCTGATTACCCGCGAGCAGGTCAAGCAGATGCAGATTGCTTCCCTCCTCGGCGCGAAAGCGGTGGGGGAGGCCGTGATGATCAAGGAAGGCTTTGACTACGCCATGCCCTACGCCGATCTCATCACGGATATGGATTTGAGCGGAACGGCGTATTCCATCATTGATCAGTCCGTTCCCTTCTACCAGATCGCCATCCACGGCGCGGTCGGCTACACCGGCTTCCCCATCAACCTGGCCAACGACTGGTGGACGGAGCTGCTGCGCAGCGCGGAATACGGCGCGGGCCTCAACTTCACCTTCATGGCCCGGGACGCCAAGATCCTCCAGGATACCGATTACACCGGCTACTTCGGCGCGTACTACGACGCCTGGGACGAGGAAGCCATTCAGCTGATCAACGAATACCAGAAGGCCATGGCCGGGCTGAACAGCCAGGAAATCGTGGATCATGCCCGCCTGACCTCCTCCGTCACCGTCACCACCTATGAAAACGGCGCGAAGGTGTACGTCAACTATGACACCGAGGATTACCAGGCGGGCGGCGTCAAAGTGCCCGCGCGCAGCTACATCGTGGAAGGAGGTGAAGCGGAATGAGCAAGAAAAAGCCGGTCAACAGCCAGGATAAATGGGGCTTCAAGGAATCCATCCTCACCTTCATCCCCGGCAACAAGACGTACAGCACCATGCGTTCCCGCCAGGCGCGCACGGGCGTGCTGTTCATCCTTCCGTTCATTCTCGGCTTCGTATTCTTCATGGTGCGCCCCATGATCACGTCGGTCATCATGAGCCTGAGCGACGTGACCCTGATTCCCGGCAAGGGCTACGACATGAAGTTCCTGTGGTTCGTGAACTACAAAAACGCCATGGGGTCCGACCCGTACTTTAACCAGTATCTGGTGGAGGAAATCAGCCGCATGGCCATCAACGGCATCGCCACCCTGGTCATGAGCTTCGTGATCGCGGTCATCCTCAACCAGAACTTCAAGGGCAGGACCCTGGCCCGCGCCATCTTCTTCCTGCCCGTGATCCTGTCCTCCGGCGTGCTGGCGGGCATTGAAAGCCAGAACGAATTCTACGACATGATGGCCGGCATGGCCGAGTCCGTGGGCAAGGCTTCCGGCGTGAACATCTCCGCCGCCCTGCAGGATCTGTTGTCTGTTTCCGGCGTCGGCAGCGGCGTCTTCGACGTGCTGTTTGAGATGATCGACGCCGTGTACGACATCATCATGGCCAGCGGCATCCAGATCATCGTGTTCCTCTCCGGCCTGCAGGCCATTTCCCCGTCCCTGTACGAAGCGGCGGACGTGGAAGGCTGCACCGCGTGGGAAGCGTTCTGGAAGATCACCTTCCCCATGGTGTCGCCGCTGCTGCTGGTGAACGCCATCTACACCATCATCGACTTCTTCATGAAGAACGACAACCGGGTGATGGAGCGCATCAACACCATCATGTACGGCCAGCTGAACTTCGGCCTGTCCTCCGCCATGAGCTGGATCTACTTCGGCGTGGCCATCCTCTTCATCGGCATTGCCGCCATCATCATCAACAGGGGGGTGCATTACTATGAAGACTAACGCCTCCCAGACGGTGACGGTCAAGCCCGCCGGAAAGCGCGATACCAAGTACATGGTCAAGTCCAAGATCAAAAAGTACAGCGTATCCATTGCCCGCGGCCTGCTGCTCTTCGGCCTGTGCTTCATGATCATCCAGCCCATGATCATCCGCTTCTGCTCCAGCCTGATGGTGGAAAGCGACCTGTACGATTCCACCATCGTGCTGCTGCCGCGGCATGTGACGCTGGAAAACTACAAGATCGTGGCCGACCTGACCTCCTTCCCCAAGTCCATGATCAACACACTGTGGACGAGTTTGCTGGTGTCCATTTGCCAAGTGCTGGCCTGCACGCTGGTGGGCTACGGCTTCGCCCGGTACAGCTTCCCGCTCAAAAAGTTCTGGTTCGCCTGCGTGGTGCTGCTCATCATCGTGCCGCCCCAGACCATCCAGACCTCGCTGTACGTGCAGTTCGCGTCCTTTGACTTCCTGGGCATCTTCACGGCGCTCACCGGCGGGCCGCTGAACCTGCGCACCTCGATTTTCCCGTATGTGCTCATGAGCCTGACCTGCATGGGCTTGAAGGACGGCCTGTATATCTACATGCTGCGGCAGTACTTTAAGTCCATTCCCAAGTCCCTGGAGGAAGCGGCGTATGTGGACGGGTGCAGCACCATGCACACCTTCGTCAAGATCATGCTGCCCGACGCCATCCCCACCATCGCCTCCTGCTTCCTGTTCTCCTTCGTGTGGCAGTGGACGGACCTGTTCTACTCCCGCAACTTCCTGTCCGGCTATTCCATCTATTCCGTGCAGCTCTCCTCCATCGTCAGCCGCATGAGCCGCTACTTCAACAACGGCTCCGACGTGGCGGTGGTGGTGCCCAACGCGCGGCAGCAGCAGCTGATTTTCGTGGGCGTGCTCATCTGCTCCATCCCGCTGATCATCCTGTACATCTTCACCCAGCGCACCTTCGTGGAGAGCATCGCCATGAGCGGCTCCAAGGAATAAAAGATGGAAAAAACACTTGCAATTCTGTCCAGGATGGTTTATACTGTTTGTGCAAATTGCGAAAAGAATCTTCAACGAAACTATACGCCTTTGTTTGAGGTGTATTGAAATAAAAGGAGGTAAGAAACCTATGAAGAAAGTTCTGGCTCTGGTTCTGGCCGCGATGCTGCTGAGCGTCAGCTTCGCCGCCCTGGCGGAAGCCCCCGAAGGCTATCCCGCTGTGGTGGAAGGCATCGACTTTGGCGGTGCTGAAGTGCAGGTTCTGGACTACTGGTCCGGCGAAGGCGCCCGCGTTGAGAATCCCACCGAGGAACAGGCTGCTCAGTATGCCTACCGCGATTGGATCAACGAAACCTACAACGTGAATATCCATCAGCTGCAGGGCGGCGACTGGGGCACCTGTGCCGAAGAAATGATCAACTTCACCGGCACCCCCGATGGCAGCCTGCGTCTGTACATCATCGAGCCCGGCAAGGTCGGCTCCCTGGTGGCCAACGGCATCGCCGCTCCCGTCAGCGACAAGTATGTTGACCTGAACGCGGAAAAGTGGAACGCCGCTGAAAAGGAATTCATGACTGTGGGCGGCAAAGTGTACGGCCTGTATGCCGGCAATTCCGAACCCCGTGGCTGCCTGTATTTCAACAAGCGCGTGCTGGAAGAAGCGGGCATTGACTGGAACACCATTTATGATCTCCAGGCGGAAGGCAAATGGACCTGGGCCGCTTTCGAAGAAATGCTGGCCAAGATCACCAAGGACACCGATAACGACGGCGTGAACGACATCTACGGCCTGATCGGCTCCGGCGACGACGGCTATGTGCTGTCTGTGTTCTCCAACGGCGGCTGCTTCTTCGATTTTGACGAGAACGGCAAGATCTATCCCGCTATGGGCAGCGAAGAAACCCTGTCCGCTCTGGCCTGGTTCAAGGACATCCAGAGCAAGTACTGGGCTCCCACTCCCGAGGGCGCTAACTGGGACTGGTACAAGGACGGCTGGAAGCAGGGCTACTGCGGCTTCTATGTCTATCAGACCTACGGCGGCTTCAATGACAACAGCGAAATGGCTGACATGGCCGACGATTGGGGCTGCGTGGCCTGGCCCGTGCCCAACGAAGGCGACACCTACATCAACGTCATCAGCGACAACATCACCCTGATCCCCGCTTGCTATGACGAAGAAACCATCGCCAAGCTGACCTTCATCTATGACCTGTGGAGCAACCCCACCCCCGGCTATGACGACGAAGACAGCTGGATCGGCAACAAGTACAACTACACCGACGACCGCGCTGTGGACGAGACCTACGCCATGCTGCGTCAGCCCGAACACTGCCGCATCAACAAGGTGACCTACCTGGGCACCCAGAACGACGTGCTGGGCTCCAGCCTCCTGTGGGCTCTCGGCGGATCCACCCCCGCTGAACTGGTCGAAGCCGGCATGCCCGCCTGGCAGGCTCTGTGCGACACCTTCAACAACAAGTAATTCTCTGCCATTGATTTTATCAATGCTTTGATTTCTTGGCCGCCGTGCGAAAGCACGGCGGTTTTTTTGATTGGCGGGGTACGTCTGGAAGTAAATATACGACAGGGAACGCTGAAAATCGGTTTGGCCTGACGGTTTCCAACGTCATTCTTGCAATCTTTTTCTGATTGTAGTATCATGAAAGCATAAACCATCATCTTCCGTCAGCATCGGGAAGGAGGCCCTTCATGCAGCCCACCACCTACGTTTGCGGCCACCGCAACCCGGACACGGATTCCATCGTGTCCGCCATGGCCTATGCCAGTCTGTGCAACGCCATCGGGGAAAACAATTACGTGCCCGTCCGCCTGGGCCATTGCAATGATGAAACCAATTACCTGCTCAAGCGCTTCGGGTTTCAGCCGCCGCTGCGCATTTCCACCGTGCGTACCCAGGTGAGCGATATTGAGTTTGACCGCCCGCCCCGCCTGAGCCAGAGCCTGCCCGTCAGCCATGCCTGGGAGATTTTACGGGAAAACCCGAACCTGAGCTCCCTGCCCGTTTCCAACGAGGACGGCACGCTCTTTGGCATGGTCAGCGCCGGGGGCATCGCCGAAAGCGACATGAAGGCCATCGAGGTGCCGGTGCTGGACAATGTGCCGGTGTTCAACGTGCTGTCTGCCCTGGAGGGACACATCATCAACCGGGACGAGGACGTGTTTGACTTTCTCTCCGGTGAGGTGACCATCGCCCTGCCTGCCGCCGGGGCGCTGCTGCGGGGCGTGAAGGAAGGCGCGGTCGTGCTCTGCGGCCAGCAGGAGGACGTGGTGGAGGAAGCGCTCCGCCGCAAGGCCAGCTGCATCATCCTGTGCCAGAGCGACCTGGCGGAAAAATACCGGAATTTAAGTTCTCCTACCTGCGTGATCGCCACGCCCCACGACGCCTGGCGCGCCGCCCGGATGCTGTACCAGGCCACGCCCGTGGGCCGTATCGCCAAGACGGACGAGCTGGTCTGCTTCCACCTGGACGATTTCCTGGACGATGTGCAGGACGCTGTGCTGCAATCCCGCTACCGCTCCTATCCCGTGCTGGACGCGGACAATAAGGTCATCGGCACCCTGGGCCGATATCACCTGATGCGGCCCCGGCGCAAGCGCATCGTGCTGGTGGACCACAACGAGGTGGGCCAGGCCGTGGAGGGCCTGGACCAGGCCGAGCTGGTGGGCATCATCGACCATCACCGCCTGGCCGACGTGCAGACGGGCTACCCCGTGTTCATGCGCAACGAACCGGTAGGCTCCACCACCACCATCGTGGCCACCATGTTCCAGGAGCACGGCCTGATGCCGGGCGAAAAGCTGGCGGGCCTCATGGCCGCCGCTATCGTGAGCGACACGGTGATGTTCAAATCCCCTACCACTACGCCCAAGGATCACCGCATCGCTGAGCGCCTGGCCCGCATCGCCGGGCTCGATCTGGACGCCCTGGGCCGGGACGTGTTCTCCGCCTCCTCCGCCGACAAGAGCGCCGACGCCCTGCTGAAAACCGACTTCAAGGAATTCCACCTGGCCGACCATAAGCTGGGCATCAGCCAGATCACCACCATGGATTCCGCCCGGATGATCCAGCGGGAAGCGGAATTCCTGGCCGAGATGGAAAAGCTGAAAAAGGACCGGGAATACGACATGGTGCTGCTGATGATCACAGACGTGCTGCGGGAGGGCACGGAATTGGTATTCCTGGGCGACAAGGAGATCATCCGCCAAGCCTTCAACATCGGCCATATCGAGGGCAGCAGCCTGTTCCTCAAGGGCGTCGTCAGCCGCAAAAAGCAGATGGTGCCCGCCCTGTCCGCCCTGTGGGGGTAAGGATGAATCGTTCTAAGTTCTCTGTTCTAAGTTCCAAGCAATTTTGTTTTGACCTATTGACATAAAACTTGAAACTTAGAACTTAGAATTGAATACCGGATCTCCTTTTCATATTCTACGATGAGGCAAATCAACATGATTTCATCTGACACCATCGCCGCCCTGGCCACCGCGCCGGGCGAAGGCGGCATCGCCATCGTGCGGGTCAGCGGGCCCCGGGCGGAGGAAATGCTGAACCGGCTGATCGTGCCGATTCAATTATGGGAAAGCCATAAAATGTATTACGGTCATGCCGTTTACAACGGGGAAACGTTGGACGAATGTATGACGGTGCTGTTTCGCGCGCCCCGCAGCTACACCCGGGAGGACGTGGCGGAAATCCATCTCCACGGCGGCTCCTGGGCGGCAAAGAGCGTGCTGGAGGCGCTGTTTGCCCTGGGCGTCCGGGAGGCCGATCCCGGCGAATTTACCAAGCGGGCGTTCCTCAATGGGCGCATCGACCTGAGCCGGGCGGAAGCGGTGATGGCGCTGATCTCCGCCGAGGGTGGCCGCGCCGCCCGCGCCGCCATCCGCCAGCTGGAGGGCGGCGTCAGCGGGTTCATTAAACAGGCGCAGGAAGAGCTGATCGGGCTTTTGTCTGGCGCCGCCGCGGCCATCGACTACCCCGAGGAAATCACCATGGAGGAAGCCGCCGCCGATCTGGAAGCGGGCGCGCGCAGACTGGGCGACAAGCTGAACGCCGCCTGCGACGAGCGCGGCGCAAGAATTGCCGAGCAGGGCCTGGAAGCGGTGTTGTGCGGACGGCCCAACGTAGGAAAATCTTCCTTATTGAATGCCCTCGCCCGGCAGGAGCGGGCCATTGTCACCGACATCCCCGGCACCACCCGGGACATCATCCGGGCCGACGTGCTGATCGACGGCCTGCGGGTGCACTTTGCCGATACCGCCGGGCTGCGGGACGAGGGGGCCGACGTGATCGAGCGCATCGGCGTGGACCGGGCGCGCCAGGCCATCGCCGGGGCGGACGTGGTGATCGTGGTGCTCAACGCCGCCGAACCCCTGACCGACGAGGACAGCCAGCTATTGGAAGAAACGAAGAACGCCCCGCGCATCGTGGTGCTGAACCAATGCGACAGGGTGATGAAGCTGAACCCTGCTGACTTTGACCGGCCGCTGCTGCTGTCCGCAAAAACGGGACAGGGCATAGGCGACCTGGAGCAGCGGGTGGCGTCCTTTGGTGCGGGTGCGGGCGAAAGCGCCCTGACCCAGCAGCGCCATATCCGCCTGGCCCGGGAGGCCGCCCAGGCCCTGCACCGCGCCGCCGACGCCTGCTCAAGCGGCGCGCCGGTGGATCTGGCGGTCATCGACCTCCAGGACGCTCTTTCCGCCCTGGGCCGCGTCACCGGCGACCAGGTGGATGAAAAGCTGATCGACGATATTTTTTCCCGGTTTTGCGTGGGCAAGTAAAGCAGATTTGTTCTCCGTTTCCTTTTTCGTCATCCAAACGCCGGAATCGCCGCATCATCTTTCGTGCATTTTTTATAAAATTTTACAGAGTATTTTATATCGAACGTTTCAATTCCTGATCTTTCCCAATTTTACTATTGGCGAATGGAAAAACATATGATATAATAAGACGTTCGTGCAACGATTCACCACGAAATCAGGAGGGAAAAGACGCAATGCCTACCACGCAATTTGATAAAGAATCGATCAAACAATCCATTATTGGCAAATTGCAGCGCTACAACGGCCGTACCCTGGCCGACGCCACGCCCCAGCAGATTTATTACGCCCTGGCCTCCACGGTAAAGGATCAGATCATGCAGAAGTGGGTGCAGTACCGGGAAAAGGATAAGCATTCCACCGGCAAGCGGCTGTATTATCTTTCCGTCGAATTTTTGACGGGCCGCAGCCTGCACTGCAACGTGCTCAACCTGTGCTCCAACGACGCGTACCGCCAGGCCCTGCAGGAGCTGGGTGTGGACCTGCGCACCGTGCTGCAGGAAGAACCGGAACCCGGCCTGGGCAACGGCGGTCTGGGCCGTTTGGCCGCCTGCTTCCTGGACAGCCTGTCCGCCCTCAGCCTGCCCGCCATGGGCTGCACCATCCGCTATGAATACGGCCTGTTCCGCCAGCGCATCATCGACGGCCAGCAGGTGGAAGCGCCCGACGATTGGCTGGTCAACGGCAACGTGTGGGAAGTGCCCGCCATGGAGGACGTGTGCGAGATCCGATTCGGCGGCCGCGTGGAAGAGACCACCATCAACGACCGGGCCTGCTACCTGTTGAAGGATTACTACACCGTCGAAGCCGTACCCTACGATATGCCCGTGGTCGGCTATGACAACGACACCGTGAACACCCTGCGCATGTGGCGCGCCCGCTCCTCCAAGAGCATCGACCTGAACAGCTTCAACAGCGGCAACTACACCAAGGCCCTGCAGGAGCAGGAGCTGGCCGCCGTGATCAGCAAGGTGCTCTATCCCGAGGACAATCACTACGAAGGCAAGGAGCTGCGCTTAAAGCAGCATTACTTCTTCACCAGCGCCACCCTGCAATATGCCATCAAGGACTTCAAGCGCCGCTTCGGCCGCAACTTCCGCCTGTTGCCCGAAAAGATGACCATTCACATCAACGACACGCATCCGGGCCTGGCCATCCCCGAACTGATGCGCATCCTGATGGACGAAGAGGGCCTGGGCTGGGACGAAGCCAGCTGGATCGTGCAGCACACCGTGGCCTACACCAACCACACCGTCATGAGCGAGGCGCTGGAACGCTGGCCCGAAAAGATGATGCAGAACCTGCTGCCCCGCATCTACATGATCCTGTGCGAAATCAACCGCCGCGTGTGCGCGCGCCTGGCCGACCATTACAACAACGGCTCCGACCCGCGCATCGCCAGGATGGCCATCACCGCCTATGATCAGGTGCACATGGCGAACCTGTGCGTGGCCATGAGCTATTCCGTCAACGGCGTCAGCCAGCTCCACGGCGAAATCCTCAAGAACGACACCTTCCGCGATTATTACGAATTCACGCCCAAGAAGTTCTCCGCCATCACCAACGGCATTACCCACCGCCGCTGGCTGATGAGCTGCAACGAAGGGCTGACCAACCTGCTCTACAACACCATCGGCGACGCCTGGGTGCGGGAGCCCGAAAAGCTGCGGGACCTGCTGGCCTACCGGGACGACAAGGCGTTCCAGGCCGAGTTTGACAAGGTGAAGCGGGAAAACAAGGTCATCTTCTCCAATTTCCTCAACCGTCAGCAGGGCGACACCATCGACCCTGACTTCATGCTGGACGTGCAGGCCAAGCGCCTCCACGAATACAAGCGCCAGCTGCTCAACGCCCTGCATATCCTGGTGCTCTACAACCGCATCATGGACGACCCCAACTACACCATGACGCCCCGCGTGTTCGTCTTCGGCGCGAAGGCCAGCCCCGGATACCACATGGCCAAACAGATCATCCGCCTGATCATCGCCATCAGCAAGCTGATCGAGAAGAACCCCCGGGCCAAGAAGTACCTGCGGGTCATCTTCCTGGAGAATTACTGCGTCTCCGCCGCCGAGCGCCTCATCCCCGCCGCCGACCTGAGCGAGCAGCTTTCCACCGCCGGCAAGGAAGCCAGCGGCACCGGCAACATGAAGTTCATGATGAACGGCGCGGTCACCATCGGCACCATGGACGGCGCCAACGTGGAAATCCACGACCAGGTGGGCCTGGACAACATTTACATCTTCGGTATGCGCGCCGACACCGTGGCCGAAATGTACCGGGAGGGCAACTACTCCCCCATGCAGCGCTACGAGGACAACGCTGAGCTGCGCCGGGCCCTGACCCAGATCATCGACGGCACCCTGTTCCCGGAGAATCCCGCCACCGTGCAGGACATTTACCACAACCTGCTGTTCTCCGATCCTTACTTCGTCCTCAAGGATTTCGGCTCCTACTCCATGGCTCAGCGCCGTGTGGACGCCGATTACCAGAACCGCGAAAAGTGGCTGCGCATGGCGATCACCAACACCGCCTGCTCCGGCATCTTCTCCTCCGACCGCACCATCAAAGAATACAACGATTTGATCTGGCATCTGAAAAAGTAAAAAACCTGTATTTGGAAACAGCGCTCCGGTTCATCGCCGGGGCGCTGTTTTTTGCTGCTGTATCAGCCTGCATGCTTCATGACGCCTTGAAATATGTTCGGTATCCTGTGGTACTATGTCAGGAATGTTTGCTCAACCCATATCTGATTCCACGCTTGAAAGGCCGGAAAACAATATATTGGAAAAGCACTTGTCACATCTGGCAAAAAATGATATACTTTTATTATACGAATCATCATGCCATTTCTGTACAGAAAGGAACGGTTCCATGAAACATCAGGAATTGATTGAAAAACTGACGCTGGAGGAAAAAGCGGCGCTTTTGTCCGGCAAGGACGTGTGGCATACCCGGGCCATTGACCGGCTGGGCATCCCCGCCATGACGCTGTCCGACGGCCCCAGCGGCCTGCGCAAGCAGGCGGGCGAGGGCGACCATCTGGGCCTGAACGCCTCCACCAAGGCCACCTGCATTCCCTCCGCCGCCACCCTGGCCAACAGCTGGGACCCGGAAACCGCCAAGGCCATGGGCGCCTGCGCGGGCGCGGATGCCGCGGCGCAGAAGGTGGACATCCTGCTGGGGCCGGGCCTGAACACCAAGCGCAGCCCCCTGTGCGGCCGCAGCTTTGAATACTATTCTGAGGACCCGTACCTGGCGGGTAAGCTGGCCGCCGGGTTCATCCAGGGCGTGCAGAGCCAGGGCGTGTCCGCCTGCGCCAAGCATTTTGCCGCCAACAGCCAGGAAATGCTGCGGATGCACAACGATTCCGTCATGGACGAGCGCACGCTGCGGGAGCTGTACCTGACCAACTTTGAAATCGCCATTAAGGAAGGCCAGCCCCGCTGCCTCATGACCAGCTACAACCGCCTGAACGGTACCTACACCAACGAGAACGAACACCTGCTCAAGGAAATCCTCCGGGGCGAATGGGGCTACGACGGCATGGTGGTAACCGACTGGGGCGGCAGCAACGACTTTACCGAGGGCGTCCGCGCCGGCATGAACCTGGAAATGCCCGCCGCGGGCGACGACAGCCCCTGCCAGCTGGTGAAGGCGGTAAAGGAAGGCCGCATCGACGAGGAAATCGTCAACCAGCGGGTGGACGAGCTGCTGGACGCCATCCTGTTCCCCAAGCCCGAGAACCCCACCGCCGACCCCAAGGCCCAGCATGAAGCAGCCCGGGCGGCGGCGGAAAAGAGCATCGTATTATTAAAGAACGAAGGCCGCGCCCTGCCCGTCAATCCCGCTGCGCGGGTGGCGGTGATCGGCGATTTCGCGGCCCACGCCCGGTATCAGGGCGCGGGCAGCAGCATGGTCAACGCCGTGGAAGTGGAAGAAACCCTGCCCATGATGAAGGATTACTTCCCCGAGTATATCGGCTACGCCCAGGGTTTTGAGCGCCTCGACCGCCCCAACGAGGGCCTGGCCGACGACGCGGCGCTGCTGGCCCGGAAGGCCGACGTGGTGCTGCTGTACCTGGGCTTGCCCGAGGGCTTTGAAACCGAGGGCCTGGACCGGACGCATATGCGCCTGCCGGACAACCAGGTGAACCTGATCAACAAGCTCTACGGCGTGAACCAGAACATCATCGTGGTGCTGTCGGCGGGCAGTGCGGTGGAAATGCCCTGGATCGACAAGTGCCAGGCGCTGGTGTATGGGTGCCTGGGCGGCGAAGCGGCGGCGGCGGCCATGCTGCGGGTGCTCAGCGGCCAGGTGAACCCCGGCGGCAAGCTGGCGGAAACCTTCGCCATGACCTACGCCGATATTCCCGTCAGCAAGTATTACCCCGGCACGGAATACACCAGCGAATACCGGGAGGGCCTGTTCGTGGGCTACCGCTATTTCGCCACGGCGAAAAAGCCTGTGCGCTTCCCCTTCGGCTTCGGCCTGAGCTACACCAGCTTTGAATATTCCAACCTGACCGTCACCAAGGACGGCGTGGAATTTGACCTGACCAACACCGGCCGGGTGGACGGCGACGAAATCGCCCAGGTGTACGTGCGCCTGCCCGAGGCGAAGATCTTCCGGCCCGAACGGGAGCTCAAAGGCTTCCGGCGCGTCAGCGTGAAAGCGGGGGAGACGGAGCACGTGGTCATTCCCTTCGACGACTACACCTTCCGGTTTTTCAACGTCAAGACCAATGCCTTTGAAATCGAAGGCGGGGAGTATGACATTCTCGTCGGCGCGTCCAGCCAGGACATCAAGCTGGAGGACAAGCTCACCGTTGAAGGCACCGACGCCCCCAATCCCTATCCCGATCAGGCCTTTGCCAGCTACCGCTTCGGCGCGGTACAGGATGTGAGCGATACTGAGTTTGAGGCGTTGTTGGGCCGTCCCATCCCGCAAAAAATGTGGGATCGCAAGAAGCCCCTCGAAATGAACGATGCGTTTGCGCAGATGGCCTACGCCAAGAATCCCATCATGCGCCTGGTGGCGAAGTCCTTTAAGAAGAAGATTGACAAAGCGATTGAAAACGGCAAGCCTGATCTGAACACCCTGTTCATCTACAACGAGCCCTTCCGCGGCATGGCGAAAATGATGGGCGGTATGCTGTCCATGCAGATGGCGGACGACATCCGCTTCATGGCCAACGGCCATTGGCACCGGGGCTTGGGCAGATTGATCCACCACTTCTTCCACCGGCCCAAGCTGAACTTGGACAAGTAAAATTGTTCCTACTTCGCTATAACTTTTTCCTATAAGTCCGCATTTAAGAATCGTATTGGACAAATCCCGCCCGCGCCGGTATAATAAACCCTGCGCGGAAGAAAAAGCGAACCGCTTCGGTTCGCTTTTCTTTTGAGCACGCGTAGTGAGCGGGTGAGAAGAAGATGCTGGGGGCTGCGCGCCCCCAGACCTGCGCCAGGGTCCTGAGGACCCTGGACCCGCAATTGGCGATATTTTGCTGTTTGGATAAGCGAACAAGCTCCGCCTGCCGCGCTGGGGTGACGGAAAGTTTGTAGGCTTCTGGACCAAGAAAGCCCGGGAACATCCGAGGGGGAAAGTGAACTTTCCCCTGCGGATGATTCCCTGGCTTTCCCCGGATGCAAAGCATCCGGGTTGGCGTCCGAAGGACGCTGGGCCAGAAGCACCACGGTACCAAGTCAGACTTCCGCGTTCCCCCCATGCATCAACGGGAACCAAGTTCATTCACCAATTCAAGCAATTTCCGCTATTGAGGTCCAGGAGATGAAATCTCCTGGTTCAGGGGTAAAGGGGGCTGAAGAAGCCCCCTGCCTCGCGATAGTATATCAGTAATTTGTTTGAGGAGGACCACAATGCCCATCAGAATCAACGAAGCGATGCCCGTGGTGCAGCGGCTGCGGGAGGAACAGATTTTCGTGATGCCCGAAAGCCGGGCGGCAACCCAGGATATTCGTGAACTGGAAATCGCCATTTTGAATATCATGCCCAATAAGGAGGACACCGAGCTGCAATTGCTGCGGCTTTTGTCCAACTCGCCACTGCAGGTGCGGCCGACGTTTCTGCGGCTGGACTCCCACCGCTACAAGCATACCCCGGAGGATTATCTGAGCCGCTATTACCGGGCGTTTTCGGCGGTGAAGGATCGGTGCTTTGACGGGCTGATCATCACCGGCGCGCCGGTGGAGAACCTGCCCTTTGAAGAAGTGGACTACTGGCAGGAGATCAGCGAAATCTTCGGCTGGAGCAACACCCACGTCACCTCCACCATCCATATCTGCTGGGCGGCGCAGGCAGGACTGTATTTCCATTACGGCATTGAGAAGCATCCTTTGCCACAAAAACTGTCTGGCATTTACAGCCACCGCACGCTGTACCGCCAGGAAAGCCTGACCCGGGGTTTCAACGACATTTTCCACGCGCCTCATTCCCGCTATACCGGCATTGACCGGGCGGATATCGAAGCCAATCCCAATCTGACCATCCTGGCCGATTCCGAGCTTGCAGGGCCTTACATTATCCAGGACAAGCGGCATGGAAAAATCTTCATCACAGGCCATCCGGAATACAGCCGCATGACGCTGGCCCACGAGTATTTCCGGGACGTGAAGAAGGGAATCGCCCCCGCCATCCCACGCCGCTATTTCGCTGAGGACGACCCGGAGCAGGAGCCCATCTTCCAGTGGAAGGCTCACGCTTATCTGCTGTTCTCCAACTGGCTGAACTACGAGGTTTACCAGGAGACGCCCTATGACCTGAACCTGATCAACTTTACCCAGCAAAAGTAAGGAGGAAACCGCCATGCCCGCTGCTTTGAACGTGATTCACACCCCCTCCGCGCCCGCCGCTATCGGCCCCTATTCCCAGGCGATTGCCGTGAACGGCCTCGTCTACACCTCCGGCCAGATCGCCATTGATCCCGCCACCGGCAGCATCGACGCAAAGACAATCGAGGCCCAGACCGAGCAGGTGATTGCCAATCTGAAAGCTGTGCTGGAGGCGGCGGGGAGTGATTTGACCAAGGTCGTGAAAACCACCTGCTTCCTGCAAAACATGGGGGATTTCGCCGCGTTCAACGCCGTGTATGAACAGTATTTTACCGGCAAGCCCGCCCGCTCCTGCGTGGAGGTCAGCAAGCTGCCCAAAGGCGCGCTGGTGGAAATCGAGGTCACGGCGGTGATATAAAACAGGGCTATTCGCGGAAGCGCCAGCCTCACGGCTGATCGCTTCTGCTTTTTTGTATATACATTCCAACCATGAGCGATAGAAAAAAATTCGTGTATTTTTGAAAAAAGCCTTGCTTTTTTTGATTTATTATGATATACTACTCCCGTTGCTTGAGAGAACAGCAACAAAACATGAGCGCCCTTAGCTCAGCTGGATAGAGTGTTTGACTACGAATCAAAAGGTCGTGGGTTCGAATCCCCCAGGGCGCGCCATGAAAACCCTTTGAAAACTCTGAGTTTTCAAGGGGTTTTCATTTTTTTGGCGATTTTGTAAAAATGGAAGCTTATCAAAAAAGTAACGAAAAAGCCCCCGGCGCAGCAGCGCTGGGGGCTTCACTCTCATCAATATATTCTGATCTTAGCAAAGGTTCTTTCGTAATTGCCTTTACCGTATCACGGTTTATGCGCGCAGCACAGCGCCGAACTGCTCCTTGCTGATCTTGAGCGCTTTTTCGGTCAGCGCGGTGATTTCCTCATCGGTCAGGGTGTGGTCGGCGGCGCGGAAGGTGAGGGAGAAGGCCACAGACTTGTTGCCCAGGCCCACCTGCACGCCCCGGAAC
Source organism: uncultured Eubacteriales bacterium (assembly GCA_900320085.1). Classification (GTDB taxonomy): domain Bacteria; phylum Bacillota; class Clostridia; order Christensenellales; family Aristaeellaceae; genus RUG563. The sequence goes on along the minus strand of ONRC01000001.1, from coordinate 103,446 downwards.
ACATCGAACATGCGGATGTCCTCCAGCATCTTGCCGCAGCCATGACGCAGCGCATCCATGAGGGGGCCCACCTGCTGGCTTTCCTTCATCACCAGGGCCAGGTCGCGGTTCACGGCAGGGAAGCGGGCGATGGGCTTCACTTCGCCCATGGGCGCCGTCTTTGCAAAGAACAGGGGCAAGTTCACCGTGGCCACGTACACCCGGCCGGACAGCTCATATTTTTCCGCCGTGTCGGGGTGCATTTCGCCAACCACCGCCAGGCATTCGCCCTCCGCCAGGATCGCGGCGCGGCGGCCGGGATGGAGGTAAGGCGCGTCGGTAGAGGCGATGGTATAGGCGATGCCCGCCTGCTGGCACAGGGCTTCGATCACGCCGCGCAGGGCGTAGAAGTCCGCCTTTCCGCCATACATGCCCAGGGCCAGCTCGTGGGTTTCGGTGGGCAGGCCCTCGGCGGTGCGATTCTGGGCGTCGTAGATGGTGCCCAGCTCATACAGCTTGCCGCTTTCGTTGCCGTTCTTGATGTTGGTGGACAGGGTCTTGAGCAGGCCCGGCAACACCGTCGTGCGCATGCAGGAGGTGTCCTCGCCCAGGGGGTTGCGGATCATCAGGGGTTGGTTGCGGGGATCGCTTTCCGGCAGGCCCAGGGCCGCGATGGTCTTGGGGGAGATGAAGGAGAAGGTCATGCTCTCATAGAAGCCCATGCCGGTCAGCTGGCCGCGGATGACGGCTTCCCGCCGCCCGGTGTCGTTCAGGCCGCCCATGGGGGTTTCGCCCCGCAGGTGGGTGATGGGGATGCGCTCATAGCCCGCGTAGCGCAGCACTTCTTCGCAGATATCCGCTTCCTGTTCCATGTCCTGACGGAACATGGGGGCGGTGACTACCATTTCATCGCCATTGCGGGACACCTTGAACAGCAGCTTTTTAAGGATATCTTCCATTTCCTCCGGCGTGATGTCCACGCCCGCCCGGCGCGCCATCCGCGCGCAGGACACGGTGAGGGTCACGGGCTGGAGGGGCTTGGGATAAATGTCGATCACGCCGCCGACCACGTCGCCCGCGTCCAGCTCGTTCACCATCTGGCAGGCCCGGTTCAGGGCGTCCATCACAGTGGCAGGGGAGACACCGCGCTCAAACCGTCCGCTGGATTCCGTGCGGATGCCCAGGGAGCGGGCGGTCACGCGGATGCAGGCCCGGTCAAAGGAGGCGCACTCGAACAGCACGTCCTTGGTGCCCTCGGTGATTTCGCTTTCCTCGCCGCCCATGATGCCGGCCAGGCCCGTGGGGCCCTGCTCGTCGCAGATCATCAGCTCGGTGCCGTTCAGGGCGTATTCCTTGCCGTCCAGGGTGGTCAGCTTTTCGCCCTTTTCCGCCTTGCGCACGATGATGTGATTGCCCCGTACTTTACTCAAATCAAAGGCGTGCATGGGGTGGCCGGTTTCCAGCATGATGAAGTTGGTGATGTCCACGATGTTGTTGATGGAACGCATACCCGCGGCATACAGATACTGCCGCAGCCAGTAGGGGCTTTCCCCCACGCGCACATTTTTGATCACCTTCGCGGCGTACCGGGGGCAAAGCTCGCTTTCCAGCACGTCCACCTTGGCGTAGTCGTGAATATCGCCGCCTGCTTCTTTGACGGTAATTTTGGGCAGCTTCAGTTCCGTGCCCATGGCCACGGCGGTTTCCCGCGCCACGCCCCACACGCACAGGCAGTCGGGCCGGTTGGCCAGGATCTCAAAGTCGATCACGGTGTCGTCCAGGCCGAAGATGGGCTTGACGTCCGCGCCCAGGGGATGATCCTCCCGGAAAATCAGCAGGCCCGCCGTGCCCACGGAGGGGTACAGCTCTAACGGCACGCCGATTTCGGGGCCGGAGCACAGCATGCCCTGGCTTTCCACGCCGCGCAGCTTGCCCTTCTTGATGGTCACGCCGCCGGGCAGCTTGGCCCCGATCTTCGCCACGGGCACCAGGATGCCTTCCTTTACGTTCGGCGCGCCGCATACGATTTGCAGCGGCTCCGCTTCGCCCACGTCCACGGTGCACACGTGCAAATGATCGCTGTTTTCATGGTCGCGGCAGGTGAGCACTTTGCCTACCACCACGCCTTCCAGCTCCGGCGCGATGGGCTCCACGCCCTCCACGCCCGTGCCGGTCATCACCATGCGGCTTTCATATTCATCCGGCGTCACAGGAATATCCGCGTATTGCTTTAACCATTTCATGGATACTTTCATATTCTATATCCTCCATTATATTGGAAGTAGGATGTTTAAGTTCTAAGTTCTAAGTTCTAAGTAAATATTGATCAATTCAGTCATGTAAATTTTTATACGTTTGTTCGAAGAACGTTATGTAGGGGCGGATATCATCCGCCCGCCCTGCAAATCATTGCAGTGGCTTCATTTTCATTTGCGCCTATCATTCAGCTATGCGGGCGGATAATATCCGCCCCTACAATAAAACTGTATAATATCTACATGGAATAAATGAATCAGTGTTTATCTAAGCATATAGTCACACAGTCCTATGTCTTACGTTTTAGATAAACAAAATTCAGCTTAGAACTTGGAACTTAGAACTTGGAACTGTTATTTCTCATCTGAACTGTTTGAGGAAGCGAAGATCGCCCTCATACAAAAGCCGCATATCCTTGATGCCGTAGCGCAGCATGGTGATGCGCTCCACGCCGATGCCGAAGGCGAAGCCGGAATAAACGGAGGAATCAATGCCGCACATTTCCAGCACCTTGGGGTTCACCATGCCGCAGCCCAGCACCTCGATCCAGCCGGTGCCCTTGCAGACGCGGCAGCCCTTGCCGTGGCAGTTCATGCAGGTCAGGTCCACCTCGGCGCTGGGTTCGGTGAAGGGGAAGAAGGAGGGGCGGAAGCGCACGTCAATGTCGCTGCCATAGAGCCGCTTGGCGAAGGCGTCCAGGGTGCCCTTCAGATCCGCCATGGTCACGTCCTTGTCGATCACCAGGCCTTCGATCTGATGGAATACGGGGCTGTGGGTGGCGTCCACCTCATCCGCGCGGAACACCCGGCCGGGGCACACGATGCGGATGGGGGGCTTCTGGGTCAGCATGGTGCGGGCCTGCACCGGGCTGGTCTGGGAGCGCAGCACCACGTTGTCGTCGATATAAAAGGTGTCCTGGGCGTCCCGGGCCGGATGGTTCTTGGGCACGTTCAGCAGCTCAAAGTTATACAAATCCAGCTCCACTTCGGGGCCCTCCACCACGGAAAAGCCCATGGAGGTGAAGCAGTCCAGCACTTCGCTGAGCACCAGGTTCATGGGGTGCTCCGCGCCGATTTCGGGCAGGTCCCGGGGCTCGGTCACGTCGATGGCCTCGGCAGCCAGGCGGATTTCCTTTTCCCTCGCGGCCAGCTCCTGCTGCTTTTCGTCCAGCAGGGCGGTCAGCTTTTCGCGGGCCTCGTTGATCATCTGACCCATTTTGGGCCGCTCCTCGGGGCTCAGGCCCCCCATGCCGCGCAGCAGCGCTGTCAGGCTGCCCTTCTTGCCCAGCACCTTCACCCGCAATTGCTCCAGCGATTGCACCGCGTCGGCGCTGTCCAGTTCCTTTCTCAGTTCCTCGCCAATCTGCGCAAGGTTTTCCCGGATATCCATGTGCATCTTCCTCCTGTAATCAAAAAGCCCCATGACAGATTTCTGCCATGGGGCGTGATAGGCGCACGCTGTACCACCCAATTTCAGCGGTATTCTTTCAAAATAAATACCGCCCTCGTTTCCCTTAACGCGGGCATACGGCAGCGCTTACTTGGGTTCAACGCTGCGGCTCCGGAGCGAATGTTCTCCCGCGTTCCGGGCGGCTTCCAGCCCGTGGCCAGCCCTTCTCTTGAGGAACGCGCGCAGATGAGAAGTTGTTCTCCTTCACAGCCGATAGGCGCATTATACCACGGGTTCAGGGAATGGTCAAGCGTTGAAAAGTGTTTTGCACGGGGTTTTCCGCTGTTCCGGGTATGTTTTTCTTTTCGCTCCCTCTTGACTTGAAGCGGACTTTCGGATATAGAATAACTGTACATTCCGTTTGGAAGCAAGAAGGGAAGAATATGACGGACAGCAAAGCGTCAGCGGATATCATCATCCGCGGCGGCACGATCATCGACGGCACGGGGCGTCCCCGCTTTCGGGGCGACGTGGCGATACAGGAAGGAAAAATCGCCGCCCTGGGGGATTTGTCCCACAGCCGGGGAAGACAGGAGCTCAGCGCCGAAGGGTTGATCGTAGCGCCGGGCTTTATCGACGCCCACGCCCATTCCGACACCGCGTTCACCCGGGACGACAGCGGCGCGTCCAAGCTGTATCAGGGCGTCACGACGGAAATTTCCGGCAACTGCGGGGACAGTCCGTTTCCCGCCGCGCCGAGAAATAAAGACCCCTGGCAGCTTCCGTCTTTTTCGGATTTCCTGAACGCTTTTCAGGAACACGGCTGCCGCATGGCGGTGAACCAGGCGCTGCTGATGGGCCATGGCACATTGCGCGAAGCTGTGATCGGGGAAGGCAACCGGCCTGCGTCCCCCACCGAAATGGCGGAAATGCAGAGGCTTTTGCGCCGCGATCTGGAAGCTGGGGCCTGGGGGCTTTCCCTGGGGCTGGAATACGCGCCGGGTTGTTTTGCTGATCAGGCGGAGCTGAACGCCCTGGGCCAGACCGTGGCGGAGGCGGGCGGCATCGTCACCTGCCACATGCGCAGTGAAGGGCTGCACATCGACAGCGCCTTGGCGGAACTGGCGGAAATCGGGCGTTCCTCCGGCGCGCACGTGCACGCTTCGCACCTGAAGCTGGATAACTACACCGTGCACGGCCGGGCTTCTCAGGTATGGGACTTCATCGAACGGGTCAACCGGGAAGGGATTCAGTTCACCGCCGACACCTACCCCTACACCGCCTCCTCCACCACCCTCAGCATCCGCTGTCCCCGGTGGAGCATGGACGGCGGGCGGGAAGGGCTGCTGCGGAACTTGCAGGGCCCCCGGCGGCAGGAGATCATTGACGCCATCCGCAGCCATTACTTTAACGCCGAACGGGCGGAGACCTGCCTGTTCAGCGACGACGGCGGGCTCTGGCCCGAGATCGTGGGCCGGACGCTGCGGGACGTGGCGGAAAACACCCTGCACACCGCGGATTACGCCGAAGCCGCCGCCCAGGTGCTGGTCAGAACCCAGGCGAAGGCCTGGTGCGTGTTCTTTGTGATGAGCGAGCAGGACATGCTGTACTTCCTGAGCCGGGACATCTGCATCGGCTCGGATGGGTACGCTCTGCCCGGCGACCCGGACAAACTGAATTATAATCCCCATCCCCGCTCCTATGGCGCGGTGGCGGAGTTTTTCCGCCTGGCCCGGGAAAAGAAGCTGTGCACCCTGGAGGAAGCCGTGCGGCGGGTGACGGGCAAGCCCACCGAGGTTTTCTCGATTCCCGACCGGGGACGGCTGGCGGTGGGCCTGGCGGCGGACATAACGGTGCTTGACCCGGCAGCCATCGCCCCGCGGGCCACTTATTTGCAGCCCGTACAGCTGGCCCAGGGTGTACGCCACGTCATCGTGAACGGCAAAGTCGCCCTAACAGACGGCAGGCAGACCGGGGAACGGGCCGGACAATTCTTGCGGAGGAATACAGGAAAATGAGTGAAAGCAAACAGAAAAAACCCATCTTCTCTGGGCCGGTGTCCATCCCCATATCCGACGAATCCGCCGCCATCCAGGCCGCGCCCGCCTACGACGCGGAAGCGGCGAAGCGGTATATCGCCGCGATGCCCCGCGTCCGCGCGTTGATCGACGGCATCCCGAAGGACGACGCGCTGACCTGCTTTGGAAAGTTCATCCCGTCTGCCGAGGCGTTGGGGCGATTGGATGCTGAAATACAGAAAATCCTTGACGATCACCACAAGGTTTCCCTGGTAATGGTTGATCTGAGCGCCCAATCCGGCGTGGCGTTTCACTCCACCGTTCCCATGTGCACACAGAGCACGGTCAAGGCCATTTACGTGGGGTCGCTGCTGACCGCCCATCCGCAGGCGTTCGGGGAGAACGGCCAGTATATCCGGGACACTGTTGTGCTGTCCAGCAACGAAGCCTACGAAAGCCTGCGGGAAATCTACGGCAAAGCGCCGATTCAAGCCTGGTGCCGGGAAACGGGTGTGGACGAAACCTTTGCCGACCTGCCTTATCCTCGGGACAAAAATGCCCGGGATATGCTCAAGCTGTGGACGCGGCTGTATTGCTTCCTCAATGACGGCTCGGACGCCGCCAACGCCGGGCGGTACTTTGCGGACTCCGCCATGTCCGCCGCCAAGAACTGCTTCCGGGGGCGCTTTCCCGTGCAGACCAAGGCGGGCTGGGAGAACGGCATCGGCGATGACGTGGAGGACTACGAGCACGCGGTCATCCCCGCCCGCTTTACCGACGGCGACCCGCTGAACGACGAATGCGCCACCAATGACACCGGTGTGGTCTATGCCGAAAAGGGACCGTATCTGTTCGTGATCTATTCGGATTATCCCTGCCCCTATTCTACGCCGAATCACCTCTACGGCCTGACGGAAGCGCTGCACACCGTTTATCTCAGCTACCCGACGCTTTGACCATCTCATTTTGCAGCCGTGACAGGATGCGCTTTTCGAGCCGGGAAATGTAGGACTGGGAGATGCCGAGCTGATCGGCCACCTCCTTTTGCGTCATTTCCCGGCCGCCGCCCAGGCCGAAGCGCATCCTCATGATGCGCTGCTCCCGGGGCGTCAGGCGGGATAGCGCGCTGCCCAGCAGCTGCTTTTCCGCGTCCTCCTCCATGCCCCGGGATACCAGGTCGCTTTCCGTGCCCAGCACGTCGGAGAGGAGCAATTTGTTGCCATCCCAGTCGGTTTTGAGCGGCTCGTCCAGGGATACTTCATATTTTAATCGGCTGGTGTGGCGCAGGTACATGAGCACCTCGTTTTCGATGCACCGGCTGGCGTATGTCGCCAGCTTGATTTTTTTGTCGGGATTGAAGGTGTTCACGGCTTTGATCAGGCCGATGGTGCCAATGGAAATCAAATCCTCGATGCCAACGGCAGTGTTTTCAAACTTCTTGGCGATGAACACCACCAGCCGCAGGTTCCTCTCGATCAGGATGGAACGCACCGTGCCATCGTCCTGGGGAAGCCGGGCGACCAATTCCAACTCTTCCTCCGGGGTCAGGGGCCGGGGCAGGGGATCAGCCCCACCGATATAATGCACCCCGTCCGGTCGCAAACGCGAAAAAAATAAAACCATCCACTTCTTCACTTCATGGTTCTGCATAACGATTTCCCCCTCTCAGTCTGAAAAAGATCACCCGGAACCAGCGCGGCCTTTTCGGAAAAGCCTGAAATGGCGATGACCGCGTCAATGGCGCGGACTTTGCCGTTTTCCTGAATTTCCGTCTTGTCCGCGCGGAAGCACATGAGCGTGGCATTCCCTGCCGCTGTGCGAATGGGCAGCAGACGCCAGCCGGACGGCAGGGTGGAAAGGTTTGCGGTTTCGACACCCGTTGGGAGCAGAGAAACGATAGCTTGCTCCGGCGCGACGATTACAGGCAGACCGGTGGCGGCGTCCGTCAGCAGGTTGCCGCTGTCCCGCATAGCGGGCAGCTGAACGGTATGGCCGCGGTAGGCAAGGATCAGTTCGCCTGTATTTTCTGCTGCCGGAGCCCGCCTGCTCTGCATCAGGGTCATGCTCAGCGCCGCAAGACCGCATCCAGCCAGCACCGCAGCGGATGAAGCGCCGTTTTTCAGCAGCGCGTCGGCCAGTCCGCACAGCAGCAGCGCCGACGCCGTGACCCAGGGAAACAGGAAAACGCCGCTTTTTCCAAAGGCAATCAGCGTGATTGCCAGTGTGGTTAACAACAGCGCGGGAAAGCCACGCAGCGCGCCGCTGCCTGCCCATGCTGCCAACGCGTACACGGCCCCGACCGCCGCGCCGGCCGCCGCCCGCATGCTGCGAAACCGTGCACGCCGCAGCCGCGCCGCAATCAGCAGCGAAAGAAAATCCATCCAGAAATTGATGAACAGATACGCTTCTCCATATATCCGCATCGGCCTGTCCTCCGGGAAAAAGTATAGGGCAACAAAGGCCGTCTAAGCGTCGAAAGCCGATGCAAACGAAGTCGAAAAAAGTATCTGCTGAACTGCAGGGATTGAAAGGGCGTTTGAATCACTGACATAGTTTGAAGGGTGTCGCCAAAAGCCTTCCCCTCGCAGGGGGGCCGCAGCGCCAGGAAAACAGTCCAGTGGACTGTTTTCAGCGAAGGCCGGGCGGCAGCCCCGGATGGTGTCAGACGCGGAACCAAGATGGAAAGTTTTAGCAAGTCAATTCGCGTCTGACGGATGAGGTGCTCCTCCTTGTTTCATGCTCATATATTATCGAGCGAGTACACCTCATCCGAGCCGCGCGAAAAGGCTTGACTTCTCTCTCAATCTTGATTCCGCGCGGCCCACCTTCCCCTGCGAGGGGAAGGCTTTTGGAGGTACCTTTCATACTTGTGTTAGTGAATGAAAGTGTCCCTTTAAGTCAGTGATATAGTACAACCCATTGTATACAAAAATCTTCCGTTTTCCGGGTTGACAATATATGTCTTATCCCTTATACTGTAAGCGAAATTTTGAGCAGAAAGGAGGCCGCAAGGATGACCATGATTAATCGATTGAATCAAATTGGTATGAACAATCAAGGGGCGAAGTCTGTCCTTCTGCCCGCATTCCATGCAGTTTTCTGCGCTTTTTTGCGGCCGCCTGTATGCTTTTAGCGTTTTATAACGCATAAATGCACGCGAAACAGGTCATGGGCTGCGAAAGCCGATGGCCTGTTTTTTTGCAGCTCTAAACTCAAAGATTATCATGACGGAAATAAAAGAAATTGGCAATCTCATAACGCTATTTGCTTAGAACTTAGAACTTTACCTAATCAAATGATTTCCAATCAAATTCCCAAAGGAGGGATTCCTTATGCAGCGTCAATATCCGCACATGATGCGGAAGCTGGTTCGGGACAACGCCTGGCATTTCGCCGCGGCGCTGGTGTGCACGGTGATCACCGTGGCGATCGAGTTCATCACGCCGGTGCTGCTGGCCGAAACGCTGGATTATTATTTGCAGGGCAAGCCCAGCCGGATGCCGGGGTTCGTGAACGCCTGGGTCAACGCCCTGGGCGGGCCGGAGTTCATGGCCCGGAACCTGTGGATCGTGGGGCTCATGCTGGTAGGGCTGAATATCCTCAGCGGTGTGTTCGGCTTTGGCAAGGGCCGGGCCCAGGCCGTGGCGGGAGAAAACGTCAGCCTCACCCTGCGCGAAAGCCTGTACGGTCACATCCAGCGGCTGCCCTTCTCTTACCATGTAAAGGCCGAGACGGGTGACCTGGTGCAGCGCTGCACCAGCGATGTGGAAACGGTGCGCAGGTTTCTCAGTATGCAGCTCATGCAGGTGGTGAACGCCCTGCTGGCAATCACCATCGCCCTGGTGTACCTGTTCCGGGAAAACGTGAAAATCACGCTGATCAGCATGATCATGATTCCCGGGCTGTTCCTGTTCGCCTGGCTGTTCTTCCGCTGGGTCATCAAAAACTTCCGCCTGTCCGACGAGGCGGAAGGCAAGATGAGCGCCGTTTTGCAGGAGAACCTGACCGGCGTGCGCGTGGTGCGCGCTTTCGGCCAGCAGGAATACGAGGTCGAAAAGTTTGAAAAGGTGTCCTCCGATTTCCGGAAAAAGAGCTTCAAGCTCTGCAACCTGCTGGCGGTGTACTGGGCGACCAGCGATTTCATGTCTATGACCCAGTCCATGATCACCCTGCTGGCCTGCGTGTACTTCGCCATCCGCGGGGAAATCACCGTGGGCGGGCTGATCATCTTCACGACTTACATCTGGAAGCTGCTCTGGCCCATCCGGCAGCTGGGCCGTATCCTTTCCGACGCGGGCAAGAGCAAGGTGGCCATGGACCGCATTCAGGAAATTTTAGGCGTACCCGAGGAACCGGAGGAACCAGGCGCCAAGAAGCCGCCGCTGAAAGGCGACATCGTATTCGACCACGTTTCCTTCGGCTACGCTGAAGGCCGCGACGTGCTCAGCGACATGAGCTTCACCATCCCCGCCGGGAAAACCGTCGCCATCCTGGGTGCCACGGGCAGCGGGAAATCCACCGTGGTGCATCTGATCCAGCGGCTGTTCGACGTGGAGCGGGGCGAGATCCGCATCGGCGGCACGCCTATCAATGAGATCGACCGGTACTACCTGCGTTCGCGGGTGGGGCTGGTCTTGCAGGAGCCGTTCCTCTACTCCAAGACGCTGAAAGAAAACGTCGCCATCGCCCGGAAGGACGCCACGGACGAGGAAATCGACCGGGCCGTTACCGACGCCGCGGCGAAGGAATTCATCCTGGACAGCGACAAGGGCTTTGACACCCTGGTGGGCGAGCGGGGCGTGACCCTCTCCGGCGGGCAGAAGCAGCGCGTCGCCATCGCCCGGACGCTGATGAAGGACAATGACATCCTGATCTTTGACGATTCCCTGTCCGCCGTGGACACCGAAACCGACGCCCAGATCCGCGCCGCGCTGAAGCAGCGCAGCAAGGATACCACCACCATCATCATCAGCCACCGCATCGTGACGCTTTCCCAGGCCGATCTGATCCTGGTGATGGAGGACGGCAAAGTGACCCAGCAGGGCACACATGACGAACTCATTCACCAGAGCGGCCTGTACAGTAAAATCTTCAATATTCAGACTGCCTTGGAAGAAGAATTCAAAGCCGACAAGCGGGAAGGAGGCGAGACGGCTTATGCAGCAAATTGAAGAAAAGGACTATACCCAGCGATTCTCCCTGACCCTGTGGAAGAAAATCCTGCGCTACGCCAGGGAATACCACAAGGACTTATATAAGCTGATGGTGGTGATGGGGGTCACGGCGGCGTGCGACGTGATTTTCCCGCTGATGACCACCTACGCCATCGACCATTTCATCCCCACCCTGAACCGCCCCGGCACCATGGAGGGCGTGCCGGTGTTCGTATTTATGTACGCGCTGGTGCTGCTGGTGCAGGTGGCGAACATCTATTATTTCCTGTACCTGGGGGGCAAGATCGAGGTGGGCGTGTGCTACACCATCCGCAAGCAGGCCTTCCGCAAACTGCAAGAGCTGCCCTTCTCCTATTACGACCGGATGCCCGTGGGCTACCTCATGAGCCGCATGACCAGCGACACCCAGCGCTTGGGCGAAACCATCGGCTGGTCGCTGCTGGACCTGGCCTGGGGCGGCGTCATGATCGTTGCGACCAGCGCCGCCATGTTCGCCCACAACGTAAAGCTCACCCTGATGGTGCTGCTGGTGGTGCCACCGCTGGCGGTGGTGAGCTGGTGGTTCCAGCAGAAGATCCTCAAATCCTATCGCGCCGTGCGCAAGACCAACAGCCAGATCACCGGCGCGTTCAACGAGGGCATCATGGGGGCAAAGACCACCAAGACCCTGGTGCGTGAGGAGCAGAACATGCGGGAGTTCACCGTCCTGACCAAAGAAATGAAGCGCTCCTCCGTCCGCGCGGCGTCCCTGTCGGCGGTGTATCTGCCCATCGTGGTGGCCCTGGGTTCCCTGGCAACGGCCTACGCTCTGTGGAAAGGCGGTCACGAGGTGCTGATCGGCGGCATGACTCTGGGCGTGCTGCAATTGTTTGTCAACTACACCATTCAGTTTTTCGAGCCCATCCGCAACATCGCCAACGTGTTCGCGGAATTGCAGTCCGCCCAGGCCGCGGCGGAGCGCGTGCTGACGCTGCTGGAAACGGAACCGGACATTGTGGACACCCCCGAGGTGGAGGCGGTGTTCGGCGACAACTTCCACCCGAAGAAGGAGAACTGGCCCGTCCTGCGGGGCGACGTGGAGTTCTGCCACGTGGACTTCCAGTACAAGGAAGGCGAAAAGGTGCTGTCTGACTTCAATCTGAAAATCAAAGCGGGGGAGATCATCGCCCTCGTCGGCCCGACCGGCGCGGGCAAATCCACGGTGGTGAACTTGATTTGCCGCTTCTATGAGCCCACGGCGGGGGAAATCAAGATCGACGGGGTCAACTACAAGGAGCGCAGCCAGCTTTGGCTGCAAAGCAACTTAGGCTACGTGCTCCAGGAGCCGCGCCTCTTTTCCGGCACCGTGCGGGACAACATCCGCTACGCGCGCCTGAACGCCTCCGACGAGGAGGTGGAGGAAGCCGCGCGGCTGGTGAACGCCGAGCCATTCATCCTCAGGATGGACAAGGGCTACGATTCCGACGTGGGGGAGGGCGGCAGCCGCCTGTCCACCGGCGAAAAGCAGCTCATTTCCTTTGCCCGCGCCATCCTGGCCGACCCGCGCATTTTCGTGCTGGACGAGGCCACCTCCTCCGTGGACACCCAGACCGAGCAGATCATCCAGAACGCTATCGCCAAAGTACTGCACGGCCGCACCTCCTTCATCATCGCCCACCGCCTGTCCACCGTCCGCACCGCCGACCGCATCCTGGTGATCGACGACGGCAAGATCAAGGAAATGGGCACCCACCAGGAGCTGCTGAGACAGAAGGGCGCGTACTACAAGCTGTACACCAACCAGTTCCAGGAGGAGCAGGCCATGGAGATCCTGGGCCGGACGGAAAACGCATAATCGCCGCCCCGGAAAAACATTGGAAATACAGCCGAAAAACAAGCAAAATACAGCCTTTCTCTTGCAGGAGGAGGGCTGTTTTTGTATAATAGGGGCCGTGGTTTTCAAATTGTATGCAAGGAGGCAACGATCATGAACGCTTATGTAGAGAAGGTTTATAACGGGCTGGTGGAGCGCAACGGCCACGAAAAGGAATTTTTGCAGGCTGTGCGTGAGGTGCTGGAGGCCCTGAGCCCCGTGTTTGACAAGCATCCCGAATATGAAAACAAGGGGTTGCTTGAGCGCTTTGTGGAGCCCGACCGGGCCATCCTGTTCCGCGTTCCCTGGGTGGACGACCAGGGCAAGGTGCAGGTGAACCGCGGCTACCGCGTGCAGTACAACAACGCCATCGGCCCCTACAAGGGCGGCCTGCGGCTCCATCCCAGCGTGAACCTGTCCGTGATCAAGTTCCTGGGCTTTGAGCAGGTGCTCAAAAACAGCCTGACCAGCCTGCCCATCGGCGGCGGCAAGGGCGGCAGCGACTTTGACCCCAAGGGCAAGAGCGACAACGAAGTGATGCGCTTCTGCCAGAGCTTCATGACCGAGCTGTTCAAATACATCGGCGCGGATGAGGACGTGCCCGCCGGCGACATCGGCGTGGGCGCGCGCGAAATCGGCTTCCTGTATGGCCAGTACAAGCGTATCACCGGCCTGTATGAAGGCGTGCTGACCGGCAAGGGCCTTTCCTACGGCGGCAGCCTGGCCCGGAAGGAAGCCACCGGCTTTGGCCTGTGCTATCTTACCAACGCCATGCTGAAAAAGCACGGTACCTCCTTTGAAGGCAAGACCGTGGTCGTGTCCGGCAGCGGCAACGTGGCCATTTACGCGGCTCAGAAGGCCACCGAGCTGGGTGGCAAGGTGGTCGCCATGAGCGACAGCAACGGCTATGTGTACGACGCCAACGGCATCAACCTGGCCGTGGTCAAGCAGATTAAGGAAGTGGAACGCGGCCGCATCAAGGAATACGCCGCCCGGGTTCCCGGCGCTGTGTACACCGAAGGCTTCCGCGGCATCTGGACCGTCAAGTGCGACATCGCCCTGCCCTGCGCCACCCAGAATGAACTGGATGAAGAAGGCGCGAAGGCCCTGATCGCCAACGGCGTGTATGCCGTGGCGGAAGGCGCGAACATGCCCACCACCTACGAAGCCACCCTGGCCCTGCAAAAGGCGGGCGTGCTGTTTGCTCCCGGCAAGGCTGCCAACGCCGGCGGCGTGGCCACCTCTGCTTTGGAAATGAGCCAGAACAGCCAGCGCCTCTCCTGGACCTTTGACGAAGTGGACGCCAAGCTCAAGGGCATCATGGAAAACATCTTCGCCAATATCGACGCCGCCGCCAAGGAATACGGCGCGGAAGACAACTATGTGGTCGGCGCGAACACCGCGGGCTTCCTGAAGGTTGCCGACGCCATGCTGGCCCATGGCTGCGTGTGATTCCTTTTGCTTATTCAATCAATTCACGCCGGGGAAATTGCTCCCCGGCGTTTTTGTACCACGTTATTATGATTTTAAGAGTGGAACAGTAACCGTTTATCCATTGCCATACAAATCCAGCTCGGCGTGGATCACTTCGCCGTCCTCAGTGATAAACACCCAGGCACGGGTGGCCCAGTAATCGTACAGCACGTCGTAGTTGTAGAACTGCACCACCCAAGTCGTGCCCGCGTGGAACTCGGTATTGATGTACACCCCTGGGGTCATGAGGACGGAACCGATACGAAGCTGGTTCAGCCAGTCCGTGCCGACCTGCTCGTCGCCCACCTCATGCAGGGCTTTCCAGGCGATTTCCTCGATTTCGGCCTGGCTTTTTTTCGCGGGATCAGGGAAGGTGATGTACAGATAAGGCTGATCGGGATATTCCAGATCGTCCGGCGAAAGCAGGGCGAGGATCTGATACATCAGCTTGCAGTCATGGGGCCAGAAGGCCTGATCCTCATATTCCTGACACCATGCATCGGCTTTCGCCTGAATGTTTTCCGCAGTCACGCCGTACTTTTGCATCGTGGTATCCAGCTGGTCCCAGAAGGAAGCGGGCGCGAAATCCTTCCCCCAGAACCAGGGCCTGCCGTCCTCCTGCGGGGCGGGCGTGGTCAGAGGTTCATCGTAGGATACGGCATAGTGCCGGACGCCAGCGACGTCGGCGGATTGCAGCTCGTATACCTCGCCCGTGTCCGCCGTCAGGTACACTTCGCCCGCCTGGCTGCCGTCCTCGCGGTAGAAAATCACCTGCCAGCTGCTGCGGCCATCGTCATTGGCCCAGTAGCGGAACGCGGGCTGCAGGGTGCTCACGTTCAGGGTGGGCACTTCGTCGGCAAATTCGTCCTTGAACGCTGTCCTGGCGATCTCCAGGGCCGCTTCCTGGCTGATGTCGTTTTCCCGGGGCAAGCCGGGAATGTGCGTGAGCGCTCCGTCGGGATTCTGGTCATGGAGCAGATAATCCAGCGCCTGAGCCTCCAGGGGCCAAAAGTCGGTGTTCCAGCCGTAGTCGTCTATCCATTTCGTATAGATGTCATCCATCGTATCTTCATTGTAACCGATGGCGTTCAGCGCGGCCCAGTAGCTTTCGGGCATTTCTTCGCTGTTCCAGAAGGCGGGATACTGGAAGCCGTTCACTGCCGCGGCGGTGTTTTCGGGCCTGGCGGCGCGATAGCCCTCCCGGGGCTTGTGGGTTTCCCAATAGCTTTCGGGCACGAAAGAGCGCCATTCCCAGGTGGTTTCCTGCTGGGTGGTGAAGGTGGAGATGACTTCGCCGGTGGTCGCGTTCACCTCCGCATAGGCCGGGCTGCCTGCCCGGATTTGCAGCGTCACCTTCCAGATGGGGGTATCGCCGTCTTTCATCAGCACGGCCATTTCCCCGGAGGTGTACACCGTTTCATAGTTCAGGTCGCCGCAGGCGGCTTTTGCTTTGGCTATCGCCTCCTCCTTGGAAATGAAGGAAGCATTCGGCAGAAGGTAGGTGGTTTCCAAAATGTGTTCCTCGCTGGGATGGATGTGCGGGCTGTTGGGCTCCACCTGCTCCCGATGACGCAGAGCGTCCTGATAATTGAGCAGCATGGCGCTGTCCCAGTTCACGAAGCCGAATTGGTCGCCGTACACCCGCTTGAACCTGTCCTCAATGAACTGGCCGCGCATGGCGTAGCTGGTGCCTAAAATGCCGTCCACGCTGTACTCCGCCTTGATGGCTCCCGCTGTGTCCAGGGTCAGGAAATAGTCCGTTCCGTACAAATCCTGCGCCTCGTAGGAAAAGCTCCATTCCCGGTAGACTATGTCGCCCAGCTTGTGCTCCCTGTAGGTCAGGAAGCGGAGATACTTGGCTTTGTCGTTCAGATCCACGGTGGGGTCGTACTTGTCATGAATGAAGTCCTCGGCAATTTTCACCGCCTGCTCCTCGGTGATCTCGTCGCCCTCGGGCAGCACGTTGATCTGGTGCACGCTTTGATCCAGCCCGCAGGCCTTCATCAGCTGTTCGTACCAGTGCTGCACCTCGATGGGCCAGGCGGCGGGGTAGAAGCCGTACTCCGTTTTCACGAACCGGCGCATCAGTTCTTCCTTGCTGTAGCCGCTTTCGCCCAGGTGGTTCAGCCTGTACACGTCCACGTCGCTGAGGGTCAGGTTGTTTTCCTCAGCGATTTTCAGGATTTCGGCAATCTCTTCTTTCGTAAAGTTCTGGCTGGTATTTTCCACCGCCTTGGGGGCCATGATCTGCTCCACAAAATCCTTGCCGCCCAGCAGCACGGCGGCCAGGGCGCTGGCGGCCAGCAGGGTGAAAACCACGGCCAGCACAAAGCCCACAGAGATTCTCTTTTTCATCGGTTTCCCTTTCTTTCCCGTTTCGGCGGGCATGGCGAACAGCATGTTCCGCATGTCCTGTTCAAAATCGGCCGGGATGGGGGGCAGCATGGCGTTGAGCGTTTCTTTGTTGACCTTGACAACACGCTTCATTCAAACATCACCTCCCGATCCAGGGTCTTTCTCAGTTCCGTGCGCGCGCGGTGAAGCCTGTTTTTGAACGTCGTCACGGGGATGCCGAGGGCCTCCGCTCCTTCTTTTTCGGAGCAGTCCTGCAAGTATTTCAGCATCAGCGGCAGCCGCAGCTTTTCCGGCAGGCGGAAAATGGCGTCGTATAAATCCTGATAGTCAGGGGGCATATCCTGAACGGCAGGCGGAAGCTCCACCGGAAACACCCGCATCCGATGCCGCTGGATGTTGCGGCACTCGTTGATCAGAATGCGGGTCAGATACCAGCGGAATTTCCCCTCACGCGCGTTCTCCTTCTTTTCCCAGCCCTTGAGCAATGCCTGCTGCACCGCGTCCCGGGCGTCCGCGTCGGAACGCAGGATGCCAAAGGCGATCTTGTACAGCATGGGCAGCGCCTCCTGGGCGACACGCTCATATTCCTGGCGGTCGGCCATCGCAAGTAACTCCCTTCAAAAAAACAGCTTGTGGAATATTCTCACATAGAAAAGACGCACAGCCTGGGGGATAGGTTTCACGCGGGAGAAAAGTTTTTTGAATTAAACAAAAAACCCTGCGGCTGCAAAGCTGCAAGGTTTACCATGCGCCATCAGGGACTCGAACCCGGGACACCCTGATTAAGAGTCAGGTGCTCTACCAACTGAGCTAATGGCGCTCAAGCAGAAAGTATTATAACGCTGCCTTGCATGATTGTCAAGCCCTTTTTTCGTTTTTTCATTTTTCATGAGGATTTTTGAAAAATGGGCACAGTTTTGTTGGCTTTTGAGGGATGGTTTATGTTATAATATAATCCGAAGCGGACGAAAGAAAAACACAGAGGAGATGAAAGAAAACGCGATGAGGCAGGCAGTGAAGCAAATCGTGGTCTGCGCGTTGGCACTGATTCTTTTTTGCGTGGTCAGCCGGGTGACTGTGTTCCGGGCCTATACCGCCCATATCCCGATTCATCAGCAGCCGGCGTCGGAGCAGCGGACGGCGGAACCGCGGCCGATGCTGGAAATGGAATCGGGCGTGGCCCGCCTGGGGAAAGAAAGATGGCGCGATGGATTCGTGAGCGTGCCCGTTTATCCGGAAAAGGCAGGCTGGACCGACCTGGTCATCTATGACCAGAACGGCGATGAAATCAGCCTCCATCCGCTGCGCGTGGGGCGGCTGGGCACAATTTTCGATTTGCAGACGGGTGGCTTCACGGGGGATACCGCGGTGCTGATCGCTTTCACGGTGTTCTGGCTCGCCGTCAGCGCCATCATGCTGTGGCACTATTTTCAGGCGAAGGGAACGGCTTATTACGCTTATTCCACGATTTATTTTGCCGGGTTCTCGCTGTTCGCGCTGGTGACGGGGCTGCTGATGCTGCGCGTGACGGTGGCGCATATCGCGCGGCCAGCGGATTACAGCATGTTCGCCGCGTACGGCATCATTAACGGGGCCAGCAAGCAGTTTATGCTGCTGACGATGCCCGCGATGCTGGTTTTCGCCGTAGCGATGGCGGTGAGCAATATCGCGCTGCTCCGGCATCAGCGGGCACAGATGAAAAACGCCCTGGGGCTGGTGGTCAGCCTGCTGTTGATCCTGGGGGAAATCGTTGGGTTCGCGCTGTTTTTCCGGGATTTTATGGGCTCCGAATGGGAGGGGCGCGTCCAGAATACCCTGGAAAACGTATATGCCACGGTGTTTGCGTATTTTGAATGTATGCTGATGGGGTCCGTGATCTGCGGCCTTCAGGCGGCCCGGCATCAGCCGGCGATGGACAAGGATTTTATCATCATCCTGGGCTGCTGGTTCCGCAGGGACGGCACCCTGCCGCCTTTGCTGAAAGGCCGGGTGGACCGGGCGCTGAGCTTTTGGCGGAAGCAGAAAGAGCAGACGGGCAAGGAAGCGATTCTGATTCCCTCCGGGGGGCAGGGCGCCGACGAATCCATGCCGGAGGCCGAGGCCATGCGGCGGTATCTGCTGGCGCAGGGCATCCCGGAAAATGTTATCCGTCCGGAAATGCAATCCAAGAACACCTATCAGAACATGGAATTTTCCAAGGCGATCATTGAAGAAATCAACGCGGACGGGAAGCCCGTTTTCGCTACCACGAATTATCATGTTTTCCGCAGCGGGGTGTGGGCCAATCAGGCCGGGCTGAAAGCCGAGGGCATGGGCGGAAAGACTGTGTGGTGGTATTGGCCCAACGCTTTTATGCGGGAATGCGCTGGGCTGCTGCAAAAGCGATGAAAGCAGGAAATCCTGCTGCTGATCCTGCTGGTGGCGTTTTTCGGCGTCCTGTCCATGGTGCTGGGATGAAAGCAGGTTTCTTGTCCTGAATGTAACCTATGGCGGGAAAACTCAGCCTCAGAGCCTGGAATTTGGAACCCGGTACGTGCTGCCCGGCAAAGAAATCACCACAGAGCAGATGCGCTTTTTCTTCCCTATTGTGCATCCTTTGCTTTTCGGATATAATCAATCCGGGGATAAATGGACAGATGGACGGACTGAATCCCCCGGGCAAAAGAATGATTTTTGTTTCACGAAAGGAGTAGCGGGATATGGACTTATTTGAAGGCTTGTGCGTTCGGCCGGGTATGTTTTTCCTGCCGGGCGGTCAAAAGGATATGGAAGCATGGCCGGTGGTCGCGTGCGACCAATATACCGCGCAGAAGGACGTGTGGCAGCAGGCGTACGATTTTGTGGGCGAACGCCCCTCCGCCCTGCGGCTGATCATTCCGGAAGCGTATCTGGAGGAAAGCGACGTTCGGGTGCCGCAGGTACAGGCCGCGATGGAGCGGTATTTATCGGAGGGCGTTCTGCGCGAAGCGGTCAGCGGCATGGTGCTGGTGCGGCGGGTCACGCAGTCCGGCGCACGGCTGGGGCTGGTGCTGACGATTGATTTGGAAGCCTATGATTTTTCCCCGGACAGCAAGTCCGAGATCCGGCCCACCGAGGGCACCATCGTGTCCCGCATCCCGCCGCGTCAAAAGGTACGCCGGGAGGCGAAGCTGGAATTGAGCCACGTGCTGCTGCTGTGCGACGATGCTCGCCGTACGATCATTGAACCGGTGTATGCCAGGCACGCCGCGCTGCGCAAGCTGTACGACGCTCCGCTCATGCTGAACGGCGGCAGCATCGAGGGTTGGGCGGTGGAGGACGAAGAAACGCTGGGGCAAATCGCCGGGGCCATTCGCGCACTGAAAGAAAGCCTGCCTGAAAACGGCATCCTGTTCGCCGTGGGCGACGGGAACCATTCCCTGGCCACCGCCAAAGCGCACTGGGAGGAAATCAAAAAAGCCCTGCCGGAAAGGGAGCGGACCGATCATCCCGCCCGCTTCGCTATGGTAGAGCTGAATAATATCTATGACGAAGCCCTCATTTTTGAACCGATCCACCGCGTGATTTTTGGCGTTCAGGGAGAGGCGGTCCTCGGGATGCTGGGCGACGCCGGCTTACAGGAAACCGCGGAAAACCCGGATCTGACCCTGGTCACCCGGCAGGGCGAGCGCTCGTTCCGCGTCACGCATCCTCTCCATTCCCTGCCCGTAGGCACCGTGCAGCAGCTGCTGGATCGGCAAAGCGGCTTGAAGCTGGATTACGTCCATGGGGAGGACGCCGTGCGCCAGATCGTGGAAAAGGAAAATGCCGTGGGCATTCTGCTCCCGCCCATGGATAAATCCCTGCTGTTCCCCGCTGTGGCGAAAAACGGCCCCCTGCCCCGCAAAACCTTTTCCATGGGGGAGGCCAACGAAAAACGGTATTATATGGAGGCCAGAAAAATAACACGCTAATCAGTGCCGTCAGTTTTCCCTGACAACATAGGTGTCCCGTTCCGCTTCGCGCACCCAGCGCGAAGCGTATTTTAATGCGTCCTCGGCACGGGGATGGATACCCTGACCGTTGTTGGCGGCTTTCACCCCGTCCAGCACAAACACCATCACCGTCTGTGTTTCGGGCTCGAAGAAAAGGTCGGTCAAAAGCCCTTCCCATCGGCCCTGATGCCCGTACCAGGTGACGCCGTTTTCGTCGGTGAAATGGGTGACGCACAGGCCGTAGGGGCTGGACGCGGATACGGAGCTTCCCGGAAGCCGCGACTGATCCAGCCGCATTTGGCGTACAGCCTGGCTTGACAGCACTCGCACGCCGTCCGCCGTGCCGTCGCCCGCCAGCACCTGCCCCAGCTTTTCCAGACCCTTCAAGCTGATATACAGGCTGCCCACGGAAGCGCGGTAATGGCTGTCTGGGTCGCAGGTGTCGTCGTATTCTTTTGCGTCGATCTCCACATATTGATAGCCGCGGCGGTAGATGGTTTTATCGGCATAATAAGCGGTGGCCAGGCGGGATGTATCGGGCAGCAGATGAGCGGCGTAAGCTGCGTTGATGCCCAGAGGCGAAAAGACATTTTCCGTCATGAAGGTATTGAAGCTCTGGCCGCTGACGCGCTCGATCACGCTGCAAAGGATGCCGCCGTTCAGATTGCTGTAAGCGTAATGCGCGCCGGGCTCGTACTTGGAAAAAAATTTGGTGTCCGTTTCGTCGATCTGTTCCCAGTCCGGCGGGGTCAAGTAAGGCGCGCTGGACAAAAGCGAGCCGGTGTGGCTCATCACCTGGCGCAGGGTAACGGGCGCATCCGGGAAGCGAGGATTGCGGATGCCGGGCAGCGCTTCGTCCAGGCCGATCAGCCCCGCGTCAAAGAGCCGCATCACGCCGATGGCGGAAATCATCTTGGACACGGAGGCTACCTTGTATACTGTGTCTTCCGTCACGGACACTTTGGTTCTCCTGTCCTCCACGCCAAAGCAGGAGTCAAAGACCCGCTCGCCATGCTGTGAAATCAGCACGCCCCCGCCGATGACGTCGGCCCGCTGAAAGAGCTTTTGAAAATAGGCGTCAGCCTCCGTGCTTTCCGCCGATACGCAAAGACCGCCCGGCACGGCGGACAGGAGCAACAGCAGCGTCAGCGCCCAGGCGGTCAAATGCTTCATCGGTTATCCCTCCAGCCTTTCCAGACATTGGTACAGCCGTTCCAGCTCGTCCTCACTGTAATACTGCAAAATGATTTTGCCGCGCTTGCGGCTGCCCTTGAGCTGGGTCCGCAGGCCGAAGGTTTCCTGCATGCGATTTTGCATGTCCTGCAATTCCAGGGGCAGGGACTTGGGGGCGGGCTTGGGCTTGATGACCGGGTTGGGCTGGGCGGCGATCTTTTCCAGTTCCCGCACGCTCAGACCCTCCAATATGACCATCTGAGCCAGGGCGATCTGCCGCCGCTCCTCCTCCAGCCCGGCCAGCACCCGGGCATGGCCCGCGCTGAGACGGCCCGCGATCACATCGTCCTGCACCACCTTGGGCAGGGACAAAAGCCTGAGCAGATTCGCCAGGGCGGGGCGGGACTTGCCCAGCCGCTTCGCTGCTTGCTCCTGGGTGTAGTGGCAGGCGTCCATAAACTGCTTCACGGCGGCGGCTTCCTCGATGGGGTTCAGGTCCTCCCGCTGCACGTTTTCGATCAGCGCGGCTTCCATCTGCTCCTCGGCGGTAAAGTCCCGCACGATGCAGGGCACGGTGTCCAGCCCCGCGATGCGCGCGGCGCGGAAGCGGCGCTCGCCCGCCACGATGCGGTAGCGCCCGTTCTGCTCCACCACCAGCAGCGGCTGCAATACGCCCGCGGTGCGGATGGAATCCGCCAGGGTTTGCAGCGCGGCTTCGTCAAAATCCCGGCGCGGCTGGTCGGGGTTGCGGTCGATTTCCGTCACCGCGATCATGCTGACCATGTTGTCCAGATCATTGGTTTCGGGCAGCAGGGCGTCCAGCCCTCGGCCCAGGCCCATTTTCTTCATCGAATTAACCATCCTGTTCAGTTAAAGATCTAAGTTCTAAGTTCCAAGCTTTAAGTTCTAAGAAAACAGGCTTCAAATGGATGTAAACACTCTGTGGCTTAGAACTTGGAACTTTAAACTTGGAACTATTACTTCTTTTTATTATTATGAATAATTTCCTTCGCCAGCGCCTGATACGCCTCCGCCCCGGAGGAGCGGGCGTCGTACAGGTGGATCGGCAGGCCGTGGCTGGGCGCTTCGCCCAGACGCACGTTGCGGGGCACGGTGGTTTTAAACACCTGCTGCTTGAAGTGCTTTTTCACCTCCGCCACCACCTGCAAGCCCAGGTTTGTGCGCCCGTCCAGCATGGTGAGCAGTACGCCCTCGATTTCCAGCCCTGGATTCAGCCCCCGCTTCACCCGCTGCACCGTGTTCATCAGGGCCGTTACGCCTTCCAGCGCGTAGTATTCGCACTGAATGGGGATCAGCACGCTCTGGGCGGCGGTGAGGGCGTTGATGGTCAGCAGGCCCAGGGATGGCGGGCAGTCAATGATCAGATAATCAAAATCCTTCCGCAGGGGCTCCAGCGCAGCGCGGACCCGGTACTCCCGCCGCTCCATGTTGGCCAGCTCCAGCTCGGCCCCGGCCAGGCGGATGTCCGAAGGGGCGACCATCAGCTTTTTCTGCTTGGTTTTTTCCAGCGTGCTTTCCAGGGGACATTCCCCCAGCAGCGCTTCATACACCGTCTTTTTCCCGGCCCGTACGCCCAGGCCACTGCTGGCGTTGCCCTGGGGGTCCAGGTCCACCAGCACCGTGGGCTTGCCCGCGTCGGCCAGACACGCGGCCAGGTTCACCGCCGTGGTGGTTTTGCCCACGCCGCCTTTCTGATTGGCAACACAAATAATTTTGCCCATCGTTCAATAACCTTCTTTTAATGAGAAAAAATCTTTTGGCCCTGCCGGTTGGCTTGAACTACCTCAGCCACTCCCGCCACCGGAACGCCGGATAGCAGCTCTTGACCACCGACACGATAGCGGATAGCTCCTTGGGGCTTTGCTGCGCGCCGAAGCGGGTGTAGAGCACCCGCAGAGCCGACAGACTGGCGTGCTGGAGAGAGTATTCCCGCAGGAACTGCAAATGCTCGCCGTCCTGGGGAAACTCCAGAAAAGCCAGCAGCATCAGTTCGTCCGCGATCACAGCGAAGTCCTGCACCTGCACCCGCACGAACGTATCATCCGGCAATTGCGCCAGCATACTTCCCTCCGTGGCGTTCCTTACGGCCCGGAACAGCAGGCTGTCCAGCTCGTCCGCAAGCGTGTCGGCGTTTCGCTGGATGGAGCAGCCGTTCAGCCGCCCGGTGATTTCGCCTGTCAACGGCTCCAGCGCGTTCAGCAGCGGGCCGCCCAGCCAGGGCAGAAGGGTTTGATGAACCTGCGCCTGGGAAATCATACCGCCGCCTCCTTCGTGTTGGTTTGCAATCCTTTCAAAGATACCACACTCTGGCGGGTTTGTCCAGCGCTCACGACGGCGAAGCGTTACTTTTCTGTTACGAATTATCTGTCACAAGTCTAACGATTTTTTCCACTGAGATAAAAAAAGATTGAACAGTTTTATGCTCGACACAGTGAAAATGAGGGAAACTGAATAAATATTATTATCGCGCATAATAATACAATTAAACACTTTCTGACTTTCCACTGCTTGTGCGGGATGCCTGGGCAAACCACCATAGATGGTGTCTGTGAGTTATCAACAGTATGAAGAGCATACAGAAACTATTATTGATTGGAAAAACATCGGTTCCCCTTGAAAATAAAAGGGAAATCTGGTATGATACAAAACGCGGGGGAAAGGTGGATGAAAGTTTTCCACAGAAAGTTATCCACATACGGCCGCGCGTTCCGTTGGGCTGCGCGTTCTTTTTTTTCCTCTTTTCCTGAAACGAAGCACAGATGTGATTGTATAGATTTACCATGGAGGCAGGCTTTATTCATGGAGATACAAGCAGTATGGGACCAGGCGTGCACAGTCATGCACCGGGAGATGACCGAGGTCACCTTCAACACCTGGATCAAGGCGGCGCTGAAGCCCCTGGGCGCTGAGGGAGATCAGTTTTATATCGGCGCGGTGACGGATTTCTATTACAGCTTTGTGGTACCGCGTTACTCCGCCCTGATCGGCAATTCGCTCAGCGAGGTGGCAGGGCGGCCCGTGAAGGCGGTCATCCTTACGCCCGCGCAGACCGAGAAATATCTTGCGGGTGCTGGAGTGGAGGAAAAGCCCGCCGACAACGCCAACCTGAACCCCAAGTATACCTTTGATACCTTCGTGGTGGGCAGCAACAACCGCTTCGCCCACGCGGCAGCGCTGGCGGTGGCCGAAGCCCCGGCGGACGCCTATAACCCGCTGTTCATCTATGGCGGCGTGGGCCTGGGCAAAACCCACCTGATGCACGCCATCGGAAACTATATGCTCAGCCAGAACCCGAAGCTGCGCATCAAGTACGTGACCAGCGAGCTGTTCATGAACGAGATGGTGAACGCGCTGAATAAAAAAACCCAGCCGGAATTCCGGGAAAAATACCGGAATATCGACGTGCTGATGGTGGACGATGTGCAGTTCCTGACCGGCAAAATGGGCATGCAGGAGGAATTCTTCCACACCTTCAACACCCTCCACACCGCCGGAAAGCAGATCATCATGACCAGCGACAAGCCGCCCCGGGACATCGTAAAGCTGGAGGAGCGGCTGGTGAGCCGCTTTGAATGGGGCCTGATCGCCGATATTTCCAAGCCCGATCTGGAAACCCGCGTGGCCATCCTGCGCCGCAAGGCCGAGGAAGAAATGCTGAACGTGGACAATTCCGTGCTCACCATGATCGCCGAGCGCGTGACCAACAACGTGCGGGAGTTGGAAGGCTGCCTGACCCGTCTGGTGGCCTATTCCTCCCTGACCGGCAAGCCGGTGGACAAAGCCCTGGCCGAGGACGCGCTGCGGGAAATCTTCGCCCGTTCTGAGCCGCGCCATGTGACCTGCGAGGACGTGATGGAAGCCGTCGCAACCTATTATAACGTGACCGCCGCCGACCTCAAGGGCGCGCGCCGGAACCGGGAATTCGTCACGCCCCGCCAGATCGCCATGTACATTTCCCGCGAACTGGTGGAAGCGCCGCTCACCGCCATCGGCGACTGCTTCGGCGGCCGCGACCATTCCACCGTCAACCATGCCTGCCAGAAGGTCGCCGCCGACATGAAAGCCTCCCCCTCCATCCATACCCTGGTCAATGATCTGATGCAGAAATTGCAGGAGCGTTAATTAGAAAAATCTGTAAATATCACCATTGACTGAATAGGCAAAGCATGATAAGATACCTTTGTTCCCGATGGGTTTTATGGTTCGGGAATATCATCGAAATTTTATTTACAAGGAGGAACATGGCTGTGAAGAAACTGTTTGCTGTATTGCTGGCCGTGATGCTGCTGTCCGTTTCCGTGCTGGCCGTGGCGGAGGACGCCCAGCCCGACCTGCTGGCCCGCATCAAGGAACGCGGCACCCTGATTATCGCCACAGAGGGCAACTGGAGCCCCTGGACCTATCACGATGAAAACGACGTACTGACGGGCTTTGACATCGAAATCGGCGCGCTGATCGCCAAGGGCCTGGGCGTGGAACCCCAGTACATGGAAACCGATTGGGCTTCCATCCTGGCGGGCGTGGACACCGGCCGCTTTGACATTGCCTGCAACGGCGTGGACTACACCGAGGAGCGGGCCGAAAAGTATTCCTTCTCCGATCCCTATGTGTACACCGAAATCGTGCTGGCCGTGAAGGACACCAACGAGGACATCAAGACCCTGGAAGACCTGAACGGCCGCACCACCTCCAACTCCCCCAACTCCACCTATGCCCTCCGCGCCGAGCAGATGGGCGCGTCCGTTGTGTATGTGGACACGCTGGGCGAAACCATGTCCATGGTGGCCCAGGGCCGCGTGGACGCCACCATCAACGCCAAGGGCAGCGTGGATGATTACCTGAGCGAGCATCCCGACGCCCCCATCAAGATCGTCCTGACTGTGCCCGGCGATCCGGTGTGCTACCCCGTCCGCAAAGCCGACGACACCGCCAGCCTGGTGGAAGCCATTAACGCCATTCTGGCCCAGGCCCGCGAGGACGGCACCCTGGCGGCGCTCTCCATCAAGTATTTCGGCGCTGACCTGACCAACCCGGTGTAATTGAGTGAATCTTTCGCCCCGCTTCGCGCGGGGCTTTTTTTGTTTTGAATTGATCGTTTTGCCTGTTTCCTCCGTCTATCTATGTGAAAACATGTTTTCAGTAAGGATGATTCAACATGACCGAAGCGGAATTTGACCGGCGGGTGCGCGGGATGGAGGGGCGAATGTACCGCACGGCGCGGGCAATGCTGGGGAATGAGTTCGACGCTGCCGACGCGATGCAGAACGCTGTGTTCGCCGCGTGGCGGCGGCTGCCCTCCCTGCGGGATGAAGCGCGGTTCGAGGCGTGGCTGATGCGCATTCTCGTCAACGCCATCCGGGATATACAGCGGAAGCGTTTCCGGCAGAAGGAAGAGCCCTTGGAAGATACCCACCCCGCGCCGGAGCGAAACCGGGATCTGGACGTGCAGGCCGCGCTGGAAGCCTTGCCCGAAAAGCAAAGGCTGTGCGTGGCGCTGCATCACCTGAGCGGATACTCCGTGCCGGAAATCGCCCGGATGCTCACCCTGCCGCAAACCACGGTGAAGGGCCGCATCCGGGAGGGGCTGAACAAAATGAAGCAGATGCTCAAGGAGGAGGAACCATGAACGACATTCGCTTTGATTCGGTTTACCCCTCCGTGCCGGAAAGCGCGCATCTGCGGTTGGAACAAGCATTGGAGGAAAAAACGAACATGAAAACCAAGAAACTGGTCAGACCGGCGACCGTGCTGGTCATTGCCCTGCTGCTGACCCTGCTGCTTGCAGGCGCGGCCTACGCGGCCAGCCAGACGGGGATTTTGCAATATCTGCTGAACGGCCAGGAGCCGCCCGAACAATTACGAAACATGGCGCAGCACATGGAATACTCCGCCGAAGCGGACAACATCCGCGCGGAATTGGACGGCTTGGTGTTCGACGGCGAGCGGCTGGCCCTGTCCTTCACCGTGGAAAATCAAAAACCGGAGGATTTGGCCATGGTGACGCTGGACGGGGTGTACCTGGACGAGGAATGGATTGGCATGGAGTTTGGCAGTTTGGAAAACCAATGGCTGCCTGACATATTCCGCATCGACATGACGGAGGCCGAGCGGAATCCCGTCGTCGGCGGCTGCATCGCCCGCGCCTTGGAAAAGCAATATACCGGCGTCATCCAGGGCGAAGCGGTGTTCACCGTGCAGCGCCCGGAAGGGCCGATGGTGGTGTGCGACCCCTGGATGTGGTACGATTACGACGCGGTGTTTGGCATAGATGAAAACGGCAACTACGGGGGCAAAGAGGATTTCAGCTGCCGCCGGGAGCAGATTCAGAAGGCTGGCTTGACCGTCGCCCACCCCTTCCAGATGGACGCGCGGTACTGGTATCAGGAAGGGTACACCGTGGTGGACGCAAGCGGACAGCTGCTGATGGAGGAAGAGCAGAACCGTTATCTGGTGCCGGAGGAATTTGGCGCGTACCCCGCCTATCACCAGACCGCTATGTATCCCACCCAGATGAAACAGACCACCGAAATCCACATTCCCTTTACTCTGGATGCCGACGCCGCGCGGGAAAGCCGGGTGGACGCGCGCATGGAATTTGAGCTGCCCGACTGCCGGGTGAAGGTGGAAAAGTGCGCGCTCTCGCCCCTGTCCACCCTGATCGAGCTGCGCCTGTATCCCAACGAAAACACCCCGGAAGCCGCCCTGGCCCTGGCGGAACGCTGCGGCTATCCCGCGCTGCTGGATGAAAGCGGAAACCTGATCGAATTTCTGGAAATGGAGGGTGAGGGCAACTGGAACGGCGCCAGCCAGGATGAGAACGGACAATACTATACCGCCATTGATTATTCCTGGGGCGGAATGAAGGAAATCCCCCGGGAACTCCATTTCGCCTTTGACCGGGATGAATTTCCATATCAGCCACCCGCTTTTCCCGATCCCGACTTGAACCGCATTTTTTCGGAAGAAGTCGTCATCCCGCTGAAATAAACGTGTTGCGTTAAGATGCCTAAAGGGCAATTTAACGCTGGAACGAGTGTACAGAGTTCAGAGTACAGATTTATATACAATGCGCTATGAAATCGGCTAATAAATATTTGATCGCTCAATTATCATTGCCATCCCGAGCGAAGTGGAGCGAGAGCGGAATGGAGTCGAGGGACCTGAGAGAAACTCCCTTCACCAAGCAACCTGATCGCAAACTCCCAGGTCCCTCCACTCTGCTTCGGCTCTCGCCTCCGCTTCGGTCGGGATGACAGAATAACGTTTGCAGTAGAAGTTTCTTGTTCAAGCTGTTTGTTATCATCGTGATCAATCTGAACTCTGAACTCTCGTTTTCCTTCTGCCTTTGTTCTATTCCCCTTTGCCGATCTTTTCCACCTCCGCGCCGAGGGTTTTCAGTTTATCTTCCAGCCCTTCATACCCGCGCAACAGGTGCCCCACTGTGTCAGATAGGATGGTCTCACCCTGGGCGACCAGCCCGGCCAGCATCAGCGCGGCGGCTGCGCGAAGATCAGTGGCGGACACGTGGGCGCCGGTCAGGACGTGGCCGCCCTGAATCAGGGCAAGCTGTCCCTCCACCCGAATTTTCGCCCCCATCCGGTTCAGCTCCACCACGTGCATGTAGCGGTTTTCAAAAATTGTTTCCAGGAAAACGGATAACCCATGGGTCTGGGTCGCCACCACCATCAGCGGGGCCTGCATGTCGGTGGGAAATCCGGGGTACGATAAAGTGCGGGCCTCCATAGGATGCCGCGCTTTACCGCGCAGGCGCAGGCCCCGGCTGTCCTCCTGGCAGATGACGCCGGATTCGGATAATTTGAACAGCAGCGCCCGCATGTGGTCGGTGCGCGCCCGCTCCAGCAGCACGCTGCCCTCGGTCAGCGCGGCGGCGCAGGCCAGGGTACCCGCCTCGATGCGGTCGGGAATGGGCGTGTATTCCGCGCCGTGGAGCCGTTCCACGCCCTCGATGATAATATTCGCTGTGCCCGCCCCGGCGATGCGTGCGCCCATCAGCGTCAGAAAATGGCACAGGTCGGTGATCTCCGGCTCCTTGGCGGCGTTCTCGATGCGGGTGACGCCCTTCGCCAGGGTCGCCGCCATGACCAGGTTTTCCGTGGCCCCGACGGAAGGAAAATCCAGATACACGTTGGCCCCCTTCAGGCTTCCGCTGACCGTCACCGTGCCGCCCTCCTGCTCCACCTTCGCGCCTAATTTCTGCAAGCCTTTCAGGTGCAGGTCAATGGGCCGCTGTCCGATGGCGCAGCCGCCGGGCATGGTGAGGCTGCACTGACCGTTCCGGGCTGCCAGCGGGCCCAGGATCAGCACCGACGCCCGCATCGTGCGCAGCAGCGCATGATCGCTGGGGCTGTCCACGGCCACGCACCGCACCCGCGCGTCCGCGCTGTCCGTTTCCGTTTCCGCGCCGCAGGAGCGCAGGATGCCCAGCATGTGGTCAACGTCGGTCAGCCGGGGCATTTGATGTAAAATCACTTCCTCCTGGGTCAAAAGCGCCGCGGTCAAAATGGGCAGCACCGCGTTTTTCGCCGTACTGATCTGAACCTCCCCGGACAGCCGGGGCGAATGGAAAATCCGATACTGGGCCATGGGGCACACCTCCGCAAAATCATTCCGTTCGCGGTCATTGTGCCCGGCATAACGCCGCCGCTTTCTGCTGGAAACGGGCCGCAAACCCGCTTCCAGCAAGTTTTTTTCAGCATATCGAAAGGAAGCTGCGTTTCTTTCGGCGCTTCCCAGCCAATATTTTTATGTTGGCAAAGAACGGTAATTATGATATAACAAGGATGAGCGCACGGGCGAAGCCGTGGCGCGTCTCGGCGCTTCCGAATGGAAAAGCGCCGAGCATCAAAACACAAAACAAATGTTTCCCTTTTTTGAAAAGATAAACCGGAGGTTCCCATGGGTCAGTTTGTATTGAAAGCGCCTTACACCGCGCGGGGTGACCAGCCCCAGGCTATCGAAGCGCTGGCGGCGGGGGTGCAGGCGGGCATGCCTGCCCAGGTGCTGCTGGGCGTGACGGGCTCGGGCAAAACGTTCACCATGGCGTCAGTCATCGAAAAGGTGCAGCGGCCCACGCTGGTGATCGCCCACAACAAAACCCTGGCCGCCCAGCTATGCAGCGAGTTCAAGGCCTTCTTCCCCGACAGCGCGGTGGAATACTTTGTTTCTTATTACGATTATTACCAGCCGGAAGCCTACATCCCTTCTTCCGACACCTACATTGAAAAGGACGCATCCGTCAACGAGGAAATCGACCGCCTGCGCCACAGCGCCACCGCCGCGCTGAAGGAGAGGAACGACGTGATTATTGTCGCCTCTGTGTCCTGCATTTATTCCATGGGCGACCCCAGCGAGTACGAGGGCCAGATGATTTCCCTCCGTCCTGGTATGGAAATGAGCCCGGAGGAGCTGATGCGGCGGCTGGTGGAAATCCAGTACGAACGCAACGATGTGGCGTTTGAGCGCGGAAATTTCCGGGTTCGTGGGGACACAGTGGAGGTGATCCCTGCCGGGCAACGGGAAAATGGCGTCCGAGTGGAGTTTTTTGGCGATGAGATCGACCGTATCGGGGAGTTCAACGTGACCGATGGACACCTGCTGCATACTGTGCAGCACGCCGCCATCTTCCCCGCCACCCACTACGCCACCAGCGTGGAAAACCGGGAGGACAACATCGCCCATATCGAGCGGGATATGTACGCCCAGAAGGCTGCGTTCGAGGCGGAGGGCAAGCTGCTGGAGGCCCAGCGCATCGAGCAGCGCACCAAGTACGACATCGAGATGCTGCGGGAGATCGGCTTCTGTACCGGCATCGAAAACTACAGCCGCTACTTCGACGGCCGCCAGCCCGGCGACCCGCCCTATTCCCTGCTGGATTATTTCCCCAAGGGCTTCCTGGTGATGATCGACGAAAGCCACGTGACCGTGCCCCAGATCCGCGCCATGTACGCAGGCGACCGGGCGCGGAAGAACATGCTGGTGCAGTACGGCTTCCGCCTGCCCTCGGCCTTCGACAACCGGCCCCTGACCTATGAGGAATTTGACGCCCGGGTGAAGCAGGTGATTTACGTGTCCGCCACCCCCGCGCCTTACGAGCGGGAGCGGGCCAGCCAGATCGTGGAGCAGATCATCCGACCGACCGGTTTGCTCGACCCCAAGATCATCGTGCGCCCCGCCACCGGCCAGGTGGACGACCTGGTGGGGGAAATCCATAAGGTGGTGGAGAAAGGCGAGCGCGTCCTGGTGACCACGCTCACCAAGAAAATGGCTGAACGCCTGACGGATTACCTGGACGAGCTGGGCATCCGCGTGCGCTATCTGCATTCCGACATCGTGACCCTGGAGCGCACCAAGCTGATCCGCGAGCTGCGCATGGGCGAATACGACGTGCTGGTGGGCATCAACCTGCTGCGCGAAGGCCTGGACCTGCCGGAGGTGGCGCTGGTCGCCATTCTGGACGCGGACAAGGAGGGCTTCCTTCGCTCCGAAACCAGCCTGATTCAGACCATAGGCCGCGCCGCCCGCAACGTGGAAGGCCGCGTGATCATGTACGCCGACGCGCCTACGGACTCCATGATGGCCGCCATCGGAGAAACCAACCGCCGCCGCGCCATCCAGGAGGAATACAACCGGGTCAACGGCATCACCCCTGAATCCGTGAAAACCGCTGTGCGGGCCTTGCTGGAAATCACCGACAAGACCAGCGAAGAGATCGGCGGCGGCATGGACGCGGACGAAAAAGACGAATGGATCAAGCAATTGGAGGATCAGATGCTCACCGCAGCCTCCGAGCTGGACTTCGAGAAGGCTGCCAAGCTGCGCGACCAGCTCTTCGCCCTCCGCGGCGACACGCCCATCGACAAGCACCAGCCCTCCCGCCGCCGCCGCGAACGCATGCGGAAGGCGGAGCACTAAACCAGTGAGAAGGGTTAGAACCCTGGGCTTTCGGAACGAAGAACGGCGATTGATAGATCCACTGATGCGTTCATTGCGGATTCTTAGAGGGGCGTATTGCGTCGGAAAACACAATTATCATTGTGCAGGCGCAGGCTGAGCGCCGGGCTTTCACTCGCCTTGTCTTCCCGCCATAGGCGTATTTTCATTTATATCCATAATCGCAATACGAAAAGAGATTGTTTTATGGCTGAAAGCCTGCGCGCATTCATTCGTGAATTTCACGAACGGCTTTGCTTCATACAGAATGATTTGGTTCCGAGAAAAGAAACAAATGGAAAGATTCAATAGGAGGGATGCTTATGAAGAACCCTGAAATTGAACGGAGAATCCGGGATTTATTGGGGAAAATGACCCTGGAGGAAAAGGTGGGGCAGCTCCACCAGTCCGGCGGTTCCCTGGTGGGCGCGTTCGATTTGACCCTGGAAGAAATCCTGACCATGGTGGCCGACGGCCGCATCACCGACGAGGAAGCCCACAAGATGCTGTCCGAAGCCAAACACGACTGGCACGAGGACGACCTTCGGGCGGGGCGCATCGGCTCTTACCTCAACGTCATCGGCGCGGAGGAAATGAACCGCTTGCAGCGTATCGCCGTGGAAGAAACCAGGCTGGGCATCCCCCTCATCAACGGCTTCGACGTGATTCACGGCTTCCGCACCATCACGCCCATCCCTCTGGCGGAAAGCTGCGCCTGGGAGCCGGATTTGTGGCAGCGCACCGCCCGCATGTCCGCTGAGGAAGCCAGCGCCGCCGGGGTGCACATGACCTTTTCACCCATGGTGGACGTGAGCAAGGACCCCCGCTGGGGCCGCATTGCCGAAAGCGCGGGGGAGGAAGCGATGCTCAACGGCCTGTATGGGGAAGCCAAGGTGAAAGGCTATCAGACCGACGACCTCACCCGCCGCGACGCGCTGGCCGCCTGCGTGAAGCACTTCGCCGCCTACGGCGCGGCGGAGGGCGGCCGGGACTACAACCGGGTGGACATGTCTCCCCAGCGGTTTGAGGAAGAATACCTGCCCTCCTATGAACGGGCCGTGAAAGCCGGGGCACGGGCTGTGATGCCCGCCTTCAACGACATCAGCGGCGTGCCCTGCTCGGTGAACAAAAAGCTGCTGACGGACATTCTGCGGAAACGCTGGGGCTTTGACGGCATGACCATCAGCGACGCCAACGCCATCGCGGAATGCGTCAATCACGGCATCGCCGCCGACCGCCGGGACGCCGCGCGGCAGGCGCTGAACGCCGGGATGGATATGGACATGACCTCTGGCTGCTTCCTGGATCACGTGAAGGAGCTGGTGGAAGCGGGCGAAGTGAGCATGGACAAGCTGGATAAAGCGGTCAGTGATATTCTGCGGCTGAAATTCGAGCTGGGCCTGTTTGACGATCCCTACCGCTCCAGCGCGGAGCAGGAAAAGGCCGCCATCCTGACTCCTGCCCATCGTGCCCTGGCTCGGGAAGCAGCGCAGAAATCCATGGTGCTGTTAAAGAACGATGGGCTTTTGCCTCTGAAAACGGGCGCGCGGATCGGCCTCGCGGGCAAGCTGGCCTTTGACCGGGACGAAATGAGCGGCACCTGGGCGGGCAATTACCAGGCTGGCGACTGCAAGAGCGTCCAGGATGGATTGGACGCGGAGGGCATCTCCTATCAGGCGGTGACGGAGGATCAGCCGCTGCCGGACTGCGACGTGTTCCTCTGCGCCATCGGCGAACGCAAAGCGGAAAGCGGTGAAGCCGCCAGCCGCGCTTCGCTGGAATTGACGAAAGAGGATGTTGAATGCCTGAAACGCCTGAAGGAAAGCGGAAAGCCGGTGGTGGCCGTGGTATTCGCCGGCCGTCCTCTGTGCCTGGGGCCCGCCGTGGAATGCGCCGACGCTATCCTGATGGCCTGGCATCCCGGCGCGGAAGCGGGCCCGGCGATTCTGGACCTGCTCTTTGGCCGCGTGAACCCCTCCGCCAAGCTGACCGCCAGCCTCCCCGTGACCACCGGCCAATGCCCCACCCTGTATTACGACCATATCCGCACGGGCCGTCCCGCCGGGAAGTTCAAGTTCACCAGCAAGTATCTGGACGCGCCGGTGGAACCGCTGTTTCCCTTCGGCTTCGGCCTGAGCTATACCAATTACCAATACAGCGATATTTCCGCCGTCCAAACGGAGGACGGCATCCACGCGGAAATTACTGTGCAGAATACCGGCGATAGGGCCGGGGACGAAATCGTGCAGTGCTATTTCCGCGATCCCGTGGCCCAGCGCGTCCGCCCCGTGCGGAAGCTGGCGGCCTTTGAAAAAGTTGCTCTCCAGCCTGGGGAAAGCAAGCGCGTTGCCTTCGACATTCCAAAGGAGGCCCTGGGTTATTACGATCAGGATATGAACTTTGTGATCGACGATGGCCTGATCGAAATCCATATCGGCGGAAACGTGCGGGATACCCTGCAGGCCGACGTGTATATCATCCGGGAAAAGCAATTCCCCCTGGATCCGGAGAACGCCTCCCAGATAGGGGCGCAGCTTGACGGAGGAAGGATGCCATGATGAAGTCCATTCTGATCCAGGATACCACGCGGGAGGAAAGGGAGCGGATTGTCGCGGAATCCATCGGGAACATCGACGGTTTATGCGACGGATGCAGCCCGGGTCTCATCGAGATGTACCAGTCATATATCGAGGGCGATAAGGAATTGCGGGAAATCAACATGGAATTCAACGCCCGGTACACCCGGGGAGCGGCAGGGCCGGACATGGATCGCTGCGGATTCGCAAAGGAATAGCGCGCAATGAACGAAAGGAAACGTCTCGAATGATCGGAACAAAAGCAAAGGTACTTTCTCTGTTTCTCAAATGCGCGGTCGTCGTCTCCGCCGCTGTCGGCGTCCTCCTCAGCGCGATGGCGGGAGCGCAGTCCTTTATAGGCGGCAGCCGGGTGTTCATGTATTTCACCATTCAGTCCAATATTGCCATCGCGCTGGTTTGCGCTGTGGGGGCGGCGCTGCTTTGGCGCAAACAGCCCGTCAAGGACATTTGGTATTTGATCAAATACGTTTTCACCGTTTCGATCACCCTGACCGGCGTGGTGTTCTGCTTCGTGCTCGCGCCGACCCTGGGGAAGTATGCCTGGAGCCTGCAGCATGTGCTGACCCATGTGGTGGTGCCGCTTGGGGCGATCCTGGATTTCTTTGTCACAGGCAGATACGGCAGCATCAAAAAGCGCAGCGTGATTTATGTCACCATCCCGCCTCTGCTGTATGCCATCTATGCCAGCATTGCCTATGTGGCGGGATGGGAGTTTTCCAGAGGCGTTCATTATCCCTATTTCTTCCTGAATTGGGGCAGCCCGGCCGGGGCGTTTGGCTTTACCCAGGGTCTGCCGTATATGGGCTGCGCCTGGTGGATTCTGCTGATCCTCGTGCTGCTGCTGGCGGTGGGATATGGGTATTTGCTTGTACTGGACATTACAAAAAAGTCGATTGAAAAACGCGCGAATACAGATTGAAAAACATCGGTCAATCGGGATCAGACGGTGAGATATGCTGCATGCGATTGTAAGGATGATGGATGAAATCACCGCAATCATGCGCGGGGATGTATACGGCGCCTGGCTTTATGGCAGCGCTGTGCTCAATGACTTTCACCTGGGATGGAGCGATATTGATTTTGTTGTGCTGGTCAACGAATCCGTCTCGGAAAGCCAGGCGGAAAAGCTGCTGACGCTCCGGCAGGACATGCTCAAAGCAGAACCCGGCAACCCGTATTACCGTGCTTTTGAGGGTGTGATTGCCAGCCTGAACGAATATCGCTGCCACTCCTTTCAAAGACTGGTCTATTGGGGAACGAGCGGACAGAGGATCACCGACCGTTATACCCCGGATGCTTTCGCTTTGTTTGAGCTGGCCAAGTATGGAAAACCGGTATCCGGCGGCAAAGCCTGGATTCTTCCCCCGCCGGGCAAGGAAGAACTGATTGCAGCCGTGCGCAGGCATTGCGACGCGATCCGCAAGTATGCCTCTCAAACGTCCGACAGCCTTTATTCCTGCGGGTGGCTGCTGGATATCGCCAGGTGTATCTACACCCTGAGATACGGTGATGTCATTTCCAAAACACAGGCAGGAATCTGGGCGCTGAAGGAGCATCTTTTCCCGGATGAAGAGGCGCTCAAAAAAACAATTGAAATCCGGCAAGCTCCATTGACCTTCAAAGACAGGGAGGATATCAGACTGTGGCTGAAAAAGCTGGGGCCGGTTGTGCAGAACTATGCTGATGTGCTGGCGCACGAACTGCAAATCGTATAAAATCCAGTTGGATGCGCAAAGGAGATTTCATTCGTCTTTTCCGGCGTCTTCTATGGGGACGGAACGCAGCATGTGTCCCCGGCTGTCGGTGATGATCCTCTGTCCGCAGGGGTAAGCACCCATCGCCTTTCCGTCAACGGTGATCTCCGCTTTTTTTCCATCGCTGCGGATGGAATAGCGATGGTCATAGAACACAGCCTCATAGGTATATTCTTCTCCGCTGCCCAGGCTGAACCACACCTGCCCCAAATGAGGATGGATGCCGAACCGGTGGGCGATGTATTCCAGCGCGGAAAGCAGCGTGGGGCCGTAGGCGTCCTGGATGGGTTCGCCGCTGCCTTCCGTCACGGGCTGATGGGTGACCGCGTGCACCAGGGTGGGCTTGCCGGTGAAGGGGTCAAACTGCTGGGTGAAGCGGAAGCCGTTCTCTGCAATGGCCTGAATCAGCTTTTCCCCGAGCCGGGTCACGATGCTGTGATACCCGTAGTTTTCCAGCGCCAGGATCGCCCGTTGATAGGTAAGGCCCTCCGGCTGGCCGCTCCAGTTATTTTCCGGGGCGTTGCGGAAGGCGGGGTCACAGACCGCCACGCTGGGCAGCGGAAAGGGCGTCCAGAATTCCCGGGGATTGAGCAGGTGCTCATACACGAATCGTTCAGCCATGACGGGGGAGAGGGAACCCCAATACATACACCGCAGGGTGTTGTGACACAGAATATTTATCACATTCCCATATTTGTCCCGGTCGAAGCACGCGCCGCGCCGTTCATCCCACAATCCCTCTCGCAGGGCCAGGCCGACGGCGGCGGCTTTTTTGCGCCACGCTTCGGCCTGGCCGTCGTTCAGGATGCGGCTGATATACGCCAGCGTGTCCCGGGCAGCATAGCTCCAACTCATTACGTCCATGCTGGCCATGGGCACCATGGCGCAGCCTTCCGGCGGCACGTCCTCCGTCCAC
This sequence comes from uncultured Eubacteriales bacterium, assembly GCA_900320085.1. Taxonomy (GTDB): domain Bacteria; phylum Bacillota; class Clostridia; order Christensenellales; family Aristaeellaceae; genus RUG563. The sequence continues at coordinate 65,586 of ONRC01000001.1, read as the reverse complement.
CAGCAAGGCGCGTCCCCATAGCGCAGGGCCAAATCCTCCCCGGTATCGTAGACGCAGAAGGATTCCAGCAGCCCGTCGCCGTTGCTGTCCCGGGTGCGCCACAGGCAATCGTCGAAGCGGCGCAGGCAGTCCCGCAGCTGCAGCAGATATGCCCGATCCTCTTCCAATAAATAATACAGGTTCAGCGCCGGGAAGGAAAAGCAGAAGCCCTGGTATTTGTTGAATTGAGCCTCGGCTTTTCCGTCTATGCACTGGATGGAGCCTGGCAGCCGTCCGTCCTCCCGCTGATGGCGCATAAAGAGCTGAACATTGTTTTTGGCTGCTTCCAGATTCCGCAGGGCATACATCTCTCCGCCCATGGGCTGGGTTTCCAGCCAAATTTTTTCGTAGCCGCCGCCCTCCACCAGCACCAGGTCGCCGCTAAAACGTTTCAGGTTGCCGCGGCATTTTTCTTCCGCGGTATCATACACCCGCTGGAGCGTTTCATTTTTACAGGAAAAGGAAACTTGAGTTTCTGGCAGCATGCTGATTTTCCTCCCTTGGGGATGCATTTTGAGGGCTTTATTTTTCCATTCAATATTGTAACAAAAACGCCTCAAAAAGCAAGGGGCAAAAATTGTGCGTGTGCTGAACGCCTTGATAATCAAGGGTTTGCAGGCTATATGAAACTATTTATACGGGATGTGCTTAATATTTTACATCTTCCGGATGTAATTTTTTCGTGGTATAATCTGGTCAGATCAAAGCCGGAAACGGTGGCGCAGAGAGCCATGACCATGGCCGGCCCCCCGAACGAATCATTCGCCTGAAAGGAGTTTGTCGCGTATGCTTTCCCTCTCGCAAATCAACATCCGGGACCCCTTTGTGCTGCTTTCGCAGGACACCTATTACCTCTATGGCACCCGGGGCGAAACCTGCTGGGGACCTGCCAGCGGATTCGACGTGTATGCGAGCCGCGATCTGGAAACCTGGTCAGAGCCCCGGCCTTGCTTTGAAAATGACGGCACCTTCTGGGCCGACCGGAATTACTGGGCCCCGGAGGTGCATTGCTGGAAAGATCATTTTTATCTGTTCGCCAGCTTCAAAAACGAAACCCGTCATCGCGGCACCGCCATTTTGCGGGCGGATTCTCCCTTGGGCCCTTTCGTGCCTTGGTCGGACGGGCCGGTAATGCCGCCGGAATGGGAATGCCTGGACGGCACTTTCTATGCCGATGACGCGGGCTGCCCCTGGATGGTATTCTGTCACGAATGGGTGCAGGCGGGCGACGGAGAAATCTGGGCGCTGCCGCTGACAAAAGACTTAAAAGCGCCCGGCGGCAGTCCGTCGCTTCTTTTCCGCGCTTCAGAGGCGGAATGGGCGCGGGAAGTGAAGCACTCCTCCGGCATGACCGGCTTCGTCACGGACGGTCCCTATCTTTGGCGGGACAGGCTCGGGCGGCTCCTGTGCCTGTGGTCGTCCTTCTCCGACACTGGTTATACCCAGGGCCTGGCCGTTTCCGACACCGGCCGGATCGACAGCCATTTTTCCCAGCTGGAACCGCTGTTCCGGGAAAACGGCGGCCATGGGATGCTGTTTAGCACCAGAGAGGGGAAAACCCTTCTGACGCTTCACGCCCCCAACCAGCACCTTTTGGAGCGTCCGCGCTTTTACCCTGTGCCGGATTTTCTGTAATCGTCAAAATGATGATGCCTGAAGGGAAGGGATTCTTCCGGCGCAAGGGGCGGCGATTTGTTGCTTGCGTCCCGCTCGATCGGGGGAAACGCGTGATACCAATATCGGGGCGGAGAACGGAATGCAGTCCGGAAACCGGAACGAATACCAGCTTCACAAAACGCTCTAAAAAAGAGGAACCGCCCGTAAGAATAAGCGGTTCCTTTTTATTATGCGGCGTGATCCAGCGCTTCCGACACATGCAGCATCCATTCGATATACAAACCGTACCCGTGGGTGGGGTCATCCACAAACACGTGGGTCACTGCTCCCACGATATGGCCGTTCTGAAGGATCGGGCTGCCGGACATGCCCTGTACGATGCCGCCGGTGGTTGCCAGCAGGCGTGGGTCGGTGACCCGGAGGATCATGCTTTTCTGGGACGGGGCCATCTGGCGGCTGGCCTGGACGATTTCAACATTGTATTCCTGTATGCCCTCGCCGCCGATGGTGGACAGGATGGTGGCCGGGCCGGTCTTGACGGACTCCTGAAAGCCGATGGGCAGGCCGTCGGGGTAGAGGGGATTCACATACGGTGCGTTCAGCTCACCGAAGATGCCCAGATTGGTGTTTTCCTCGATGCTGCCCAGCACCACCTGATCCCGCAGAAAGCTGCCGCGCAGCTCGCCGGGATTGCCCTTCTGCCCCTTCTTCACGTCCACGATGTCCGCTTTCAGCAGGGAGCCTTCCCGAACGGGCAGCAGCTTGCCGGTGTCACCGTCGTTGATGGCGTGACCAAGAGCGCCGTAGGAACCGTTCTCGCTGTCATAATAGGAAAGCGTTCCCACGCCCGCCGTGCTGTCCCGCACCCAGGCGCCCATGCGGTACAGGCCGGAGGAAGTGTCCAGGGTAGGCTGGAGGGTGACGGTGCGCTTGCTGCCGTCGCGCTCAAAGGTGAGGGACAGCGGCACGCCCTTGGAGGCCGACACCAGCTCCACTAAATGCTGGCTGCTGTTGACCGCCTGACCATTCACGGATTGGATGATGTCTCCGGCCCGCAGCCCCGCGCTCTGAGCCGGGCTTTTGCCGGACACGTCCGACACCCCGATCACCAGCACGCCCTGGGTGGCCAGCGCCACGCCTACTGCCGCGCCGCCGGGCATCAGGCGGCGTTCGTCCCCCGCCTGCACCCGCATCCTTCCGATGGGGAAGAGGCCGAACAGATTGATGGCTACGTCCGCTTCTCCTTTTTCCTTGGCGGTGACCGTGTTGTTGTTCAGGGTCAGCCGCTCGTCCGTGCTGCTGAGCACCGCCGCGCCTACGTTCACGGCGTAGGATTCGCCCACGTTCAGGCGGTATGTTTCCGGTAATTCCCGCAGCGCCTGGGAGGTGGGGGAAAAAATCATCCACGCCGTCAGCAGCGACAGCAGCACCCCGCAAATTTTCCGAAACCGACTGATTTTCTTTTTCATGGTGTTCCCTCACTTTGCAAGTTTCTCCTTTCAATATGGCTGCTTTTTCCGCAATTATGCTGGAAAAGATGCGGCGGTTTGTGTCCGCATGGCAAATCAGGGAAAAGATAAAATGGATATAGCATTGTCTAACGTTCGTGTTTTTCTGCCAATTCATCCATGAATGGAAAATATGGTTGAAATGGCACCGCTTTCAAAGATAAAAACGCGAACGTTCGGATTTAAAAAGAAAAAATAATTCAGAATTTATCTTGCGCATTGGAACCGCTCATGCTATAATACATTTTGCGCGGCCCTGCCGTGATTGATTTTGCGTTTTGCTTGAACGGTAAAGCGAACGAAGGAGCCATGAACCATGAAAAAGGTCGGCATCATCATGGGCAGCGACAGCGATTTGCCTGTGGTGCAGAAAGCAGCGGACACGCTGCGCTCCCTGGGCGTGCCCTTTGAGGCGCACGTTTACTCCGCCCACCGCACGCCGGAGGAAGCCCGGACGTTCGCCATGAACGCCGCGGACAACGGGTTCGGCGTTTTGATCGCCGCGGCGGGGAAAGCCGCGCACCTGGCCGGAGCGATTGCGGCCAACACCGTTTTGCCCGTGATCGGCATTCCGATCAAATCCTCTACTTTGGACGGGCTGGACGCGCTGCTGTCCACCGTGCAGATGCCCTCCGGCATCCCGGTGGCCACCGTCGCCATCGACGGCGCGCAGAACGCCGCCCTGCTGGCCGCGCAGATCATCGCCGTGGAGGACAAAGCATTGTCCGACAAGCTGAAAGCCCTGCGGCGGGAAGCCAGCAAAAAGGTGCTGGAAAAAGACAAGGCCATCGCCGAACAATTGAAATGAGAGCTTTAGCAAAGTGAACAGAGTACAGAGTTCAGAGTACAGATTGAAATGATTTCAATCAACCGTTCTCCAACTCTATCTGATGATTTCGACAAAATAATCTGAACTCTGAACTCTGCACTCTCTATTCTTTTTCACTCTTCTGATATACTCACTTTATAAGGAGGCTTCACCATGGAAAAGACCACCCAGATGTACGAAGGAAAAGCCAAGAAAGTTTTCGCCACCGACAATCCCGATTACTGCATCGTGTCCTACAAGGACGACGCCACCGCCTTTAACGGCCTGAAGAAGGGCACCATCCTGGGCAAGGGCGCCATCAACAACCGGGTCACCAACCACCTGATGCGGCTGCTGGAAAAGAACGGCGTGCCCACTCATCTGGTGGAAGAACTGAACGACCGGGAAACGCTGGTGAAGAAGGTTTCCATCGTGCCCCTGGAAGTGATCGTGCGCAACATCGCAGCCGGAAGCCTGAGTAAGCGCCTGGGCCTGCCCGAGGGCGTGAAGATGGGCAGCACCGTGCTGGAATACTGCTACAAGAACGACGACCTGGGCGACCCCATGGTGAACGAATACCACATCCTGGCCATGGGCTGGGCCACCAAGGAAGAACTGGACCTGATCGCCTCCTATTCCTTCAAGGTCAACCAGGTGCTGTCCGATTACCTCAAGGAAGCGAACATCGAGCTGATCGACTTCAAACTGGAATTCGGCAAGACCAAGGACGGCCAGATCGTGCTGGCGGACGAAATTTCCCCCGACACCTGCCGCTTCTGGGATTCCACCACCCATGAAAAGCTGGATAAGGACCGCTTCCGCCGCGATCTGGGCGGCGTGGAGGATGCCTATCAGGAAATCATGCGCCGACTGCTGGGGGAAAACGTATGAGTCAATTGCATGAGGAATGCGGTGTATTCGGCGTGCTGGGCAAAGAGCGCAGAGACGTGGCCTCCACGGTGTATTACGGGCTGTTCGCCTTGCAGCACCGGGGCCAGGAAAGCTGCGGCATCGTGGTGAACGACGACGGCCTGTTCACCGCCCATAAGGACAACGGCCTGGTGAACGACGTGTTCACCCCGGACGAAATGGCAAAGCTGGGCCTGGGCGATATGGCGGTGGGCCACGTGCGCTATGGCACCACCGGCTCCTCCTCCCGGATGAACGCCCAGCCCATCGTGGTCAACCATGTGAAGGGCCCTATGGCGCTGTGCCATAACGGCAACCTGGTCAACTCCGCCGAGTTGCGGGAGCAGCTGGAGCTGGGCGGCTCTATTTTCCATACCACCTCTGACACCGAAGTGATCTCTTATATCATTACCAAGGAACGCCTGACTGCCCCCTCCATCGAGGAGGCCCTTTGCCGCGCCATGCGCAGGATTCATGGCGCGTTTTCTCTTGTGGTCATGTCGCCCAGCAAGCTGATTGCAGCCCGCGACCCCCACGGCTTCCGCCCCCTGTGCTTTGGCACCCTGCCGGACGGCAGCTATGTGATCGCCAGCGAATCCTGCGCCCTGGACGCGGTAGGCGCGACGCTGGTCCGGGATGTGGAGCCCGGCGAAATCATCGTGTTTGAGCGGGAAGGCATGCGTTCCATCCGGGAGCACTGCGGCCAGTGCAAGCCTTCCCTGTGCGTGTTTGAGTACATTTATTTTGCCCGGCCCGATTCCGTGATCGACGGGGCCAGCGTGCATGAAGCCCGCGTCCGCGCCGGCGCGTGCCTGGCAAAGACCCACCCCGTGGACGCGGATATCGTGATCGGCGTGCCGGATTCCGGTCTGGACGCCGCCATCGGCTACAGCCAGGAAAGCGGCATTCCCTACGGCATGGGCTTTATCAAGAACCGCTATATCGGCCGCACCTTCATTTCCCCCGGTCAAAAGAGCCGCGAGGACAAGGTGCGCATCAAGCTGAACCCCATCGCCTCCGTGGTGCGGGGCAAGCGCGTGGTGCTGATTGACGACTCCATCGTGCGCGGCACCACCAGCAAGCGCATCGTGAACCTGCTGCGGGAAGCGGGTGCGACGGAGGTGCACTTCCGCGTCACCGCGCCGCCCTTCCTCAATCCCTGCTACTACGGCACGGACATTGACTCCCGGGACCACCTGATCGCCTGCCGCCATACCATTCCCGAGATCGCCGAGATCATCGGCGTGGATTCCCTGGGCTATCTGGATATGAACGACGTGCACTGCCTGGCCGACGGCGGCACGCTGTGCGGCTACTGCGACGCCTGCTTCTCCGGCAACTACACCACAGAAATCCCCACCAACCGCGCCAAGTCCCGGTTCGAGTACAAGAAGAGCGAAAGGCGGCCCGAAGAATGAAGAGCTATTCTGAATCCTATAAAGCCTCCGGCGTGGATATCACTGCGGGCTACAAGGCCGTGGAGCTGATGAAAAGCCATATCGCCCGCACCCTGACAGCGGGAGCCCTCGGCGGCGTGGGCGGCTTTGGCGGGCTGTTCGAGCTGGACGTGCAGGGCATGGAGCAGCCCGTGCTGGTGTCCGGCACCGACGGCGTGGGCACCAAGCTCAAGCTGGCCTTTGACCAGAACAAGCACGACACTGTGGGCATCGACTGCGTGGCCATGTGCGTCAACGACGTGATCGTCTGCGGGGCCAAGCCGCTCTTCTTCCTGGACTACATCGCCTGCGGGAAGAACGTGCCGGAGAAGATCGCCTCCATTGTGGCGGGCGTGTGCGAGGGCTGCGTGCAGAGCGGCGCTTCCCTGATCGGCGGGGAGACCGCCGAAATGCCCGGCTTCTATCCCGAGGACGAATACGACCTGGCGGGCTTCTGCGTGGGCGTGGTGGACAAGAAAAAGATCCTGGACAAAACCGCTGTGCAGCCCGGCGACGTGCTGATCGCCCTGCCCTCCACCGGTGTCCACTCCAACGGCTTTTCCCTGGTTCGGAAAATCATCGCCGATCTGGATCTGAATATGCCCTTTGGGGAGTCCACCCTGGGCGAAACCCTGCTGACCCCCACGAAGATTTATGTGAAGGACGTGCTGCCCCTGGTGGAGCAGGACCTTATCAAGTCTGCCGCGCACATCACCGGCGGCGGGTTCTTTGAGAATATTCCCCGGGCGCTGCCCGAAGGCGTGTCCGCCAAGGTGGACAAGGCCGCCGTCAAGACGCCCGAAATCTTCCGCTTCCTCCAGGAGAAGGGCAATATCCCCGAGCGCGATATGTTCAACACCTTCAACATGGGCGTGGGCATGGCGCTGGTGGTCAGCCCGGAGAAGACGGACAAGGTGCTGTCCCTGTGTCCCGGCAGTTACATGCTGGGCGAAATCGTGGAAGGCAATGAAGGGGTGATCCTGGCATGAGCACGGTCAAGACCGCCGTGCTGGTGTCCGGCGGCGGCACCAACCTGCAGGCGCTGATCGACGCGAAAGCCGCGGACAAGCTGCCCCACGTGGAATTCGTTTCCGTCATCGCCTCCCGGCCCGACGCCTACGCCCTGACTCGCGCGGCAAACGCGGGCATCCCCACCTGCGTGGCCCAGCGCAAGGGCAAGACCCAGGAAGCCTTTGAAGCGGCGATCCTGGACGAGCTGAATCAGAAGCAGGCGCAGTTGATCATCTTGGCCGGGTTCATGAGCATCCTGTCCGAGAATTTTGTGAAGCGCTATCCCCGCCGCATCCTGAACGTGCATCCCGCCCTGCTGCCAGCCTTCGGGGGTAAAGGATATTATGGGCTGCATGTGCATGAAGCCGCGCTGGCAAGGGGCGTCAAGGTCACCGGCGCAACGGTGCATTACGTGAACGAGATCGCCGACGGGGGAGAGATCATCCTCCAAAAAGCCGTGGACGTATTGCCGGGCGACACCCCGGTCATCCTCCAGCGTCGCGTCATGGAGCAGGCCGAATGGATCATTCTGCCCCAGGCGGCGGAACTGACAGCACAAGATATATTACAGCGGTAAACACTGAGAGAGTACAGAATTCAGAGTACAGAGTGCAGATGAAAATACTCTGAACCTTAGATGCGTAAAAAACTGTACTCTGAACTCTGTACTCTGCACTCTATTTTTTAGAAAGGGGCCGACCGACCATGCAGAAAGTATCCATCGCCTCCCTCCTCTCCTCCAACGTATACCCCGGCCGCGGCATCATCGTGGGCACCACCCCCGATGGAACCAAGGCCGTGACCGCTTATTTCATCATGGGCCGCAGCGAGAACAGCCGCAACCGCGTGTTCCGCGCCGAGGGCAACGACGTGATGATCTACCCCTACGACGAATCCAAGGTGGAAGACCCGTCCCTCATTATTTACGCCCCCGTCCGCGCCCTCAAAAACAAGCTGATCGTCACCAACGGCGACCAGACCGACACAATCCGGGACTTCCTGAACAAGCACGACTCTTTTGAAAACGCCCTGCGCACCCGGGGCTTTGAGCCGGACAAGCCCAACTATACCCCCCGCATCAGCGCGCTGCTGCATTTCAACGCCAGCTATTGGTATCAAATGAGCATCCTCAAGTGCGCCGACGGCGAAGGCAAAAAGTGCAACCGCTTCACCTTCGACCTGGCCTCCGTTCCCGGCCTGGGCCACTTCATCCACACCTACCAGGGCGACGGCAAGCCCCTGCCCTCCTTTGAAGGCGAGCCCGAACAGATCGAAACCATGAACGACATCGACGCGTTCACCTCCGCCATCTGGAACAACCTCAATGAGGACAACAAGATTTCCCTGTTCGTGCGCTACATCAACCCGAAAACGGGCGAAGCGGATACCCGCATTGTCAACAAGTATCAGTAAAAAAGGAGAGCCCGCGTCATGAAAGAATTTGAATTGAAATACGGCTGCAACCCCAACCAGAAGCCCGCGAAGGTATACATGAAGGATGGGGGAGATTTGCCCTTTGAAATCCTCTGCGGCCGTCCCGGCTACATCAACTTCCTGGACGCCCTCAACTCCTGGCAGCTGGTGAAGGAGCTGAAAGCGGCGCTGAATATGCCCGCCGCCGCGTCCTTCAAGCACGTGTCGCCCACCTGCGCCGCCGTGGGCCTGCCGCTTTCCGACAAGCTCAAGAAAGCCTGCTTTGTGGACGATATTCCCGGTTTGGACGAATCCCCCATGGCCTGCGCCTATGCCCGCGCCCGCGGCACTGACCGCATGAGCTCCTTTGGCGACTGGATCGCCTTGTCCGACGTGTGCGACAAGACCACCGCTCTTATCATCAAGCGCGAAGTGTCCGACGGCATCATCGCCCCCGGCTACACCGATGAGGCCCTGGAAATCCTCAAATCCAAGCGCAAGGGCAATTACAACATCGTCAAGATCGACCCCGACTACATCCCCAACCCCGTGGAAACCAAGGATGTGTTCGGCGTCACCTTCCAGCAGGGCCGCAACAACTTTGAAATCAACGAAGCCCTGCTGCAAAACATTCCCACCGCCAAGAAGGACCTGCCCGCCGAAGCCAAGCGGGATCTGATCATTTCCCTGATTACCCTCAAATACACCCAGTCCAATTCCGTCTGCTACGCCTATGACGGCCAGGCCATCGGCGTTGGTGCGGGCCAGCAGAGCCGCATCCACTGCACCCGTCTGGCTGGCGACAAGGCCGACAAGTGGCATCTGCGCCAGAGCGACAAGGTGCTTTCCCTGCCCTTCCTGCCCACCCTGGGCCGCGCTGACCGGGACAACGTGATCGACGTGTACCTGTCCGATCAGGACGAGGACGTGCTGGCCGACGGCAACTGGCAGAAGTTCTTTACCGTTTGCCCCGCCCCCTTTACCCGCGCTGAAAAGCGCGCCTATCTGGACACCATTACCGGCGTCTCCCTGGGCAGCGATGCCTTCTTCCCCTTCGGCGACAACATCGAGCGCGCCCGCCGTTCCGGCGTTTCCTATGTGGCCCAACCCGGCGGCTCTATCCGCGACGACCAGGTCATCGAAACCTGCGACAAATTCGGCATGGTCATGGCCTTCACCGGCATGCGCCTGTTCCATCATTAAGGAGAACGGAGCTCTCTGGGGGAAACCATTCTTTGGATGACACCTCATCCGGCGCTTCGCGCCACCTTCCCCTCCAGGGGAAGGCGAAGAACGGTTTCCCCCAGACCCCTTTCCAAGAAAGTTATATTTAAGAATCTTAAGGAGGCCCCTCCATGAAAATTCTTGTCGTTGGCTCCGGCGGGCGGGAGCACGCCATCATCAAGGCGCTGAAAAAGAGCCCGGACGCGGAAACCATTTACGCCCTGCCGGGGAACGGCGGGATCGCCAAGGACGCTGTGTGCGTGAATATCGGCGCGAAGGACATTGACGGCATCGTGAAGTTTGCCGTTGAAAACAAGATCGACTTTGCGGTGGTGGCCCCGGATGATCCTCTGGCCCTGGGTGCGGTGGACGCGCTGGAGGCGGCAGGCGTGCCCTCCTTCGGCCCCCGGAAAAATGCCGCCCGCATTGAGGCCAGCAAGGTGTTTGCCAAGGAACTGATGCAGAAGTACGGCATCCCCACCGCGAAATGCCAGGTGTTCACGGACGCGGACAGCGCCCGGGCGTACCTCAAAACCGCGCCGCTGCCCGCCGTCATCAAGGCGGACGGCCTGGCCCTGGGCAAGGGCGTCATCATCGCCCAGACCCATGCGGAAGCTGACGCCGCCATTCACGACATGATGGAAAACAAGGTATTTGGCGACAGCGGCAGCCGGGTGGTCATCGAGGAATTTTTGGAAGGCCCCGAAGTGTCCGTGCTGGCGTTCACGGATGGGAAAACCGTCAAGCCCATGGTATCCTCCATGGATCATAAGCGGGCTTTGGACGGCGACCAGGGCCTGAACACCGGCGGCATGGGCACCATCGCGCCCAACCCCTATTATACCCAGGCTGTGGCTGACCGCTGCATGAAGGAAATCTTCCTGCCCACCATCCGGGCCATGGAAAAGGAAGGCTGCCCCTTCCAGGGCTGTCTGTATTTCGGCATGATGGTCACCAAGGATGGCCCCAAGGTGATCGAATACAACTGCCGCTTCGGCGACCCGGAAACCCAGGTGGTGCTGCCGCTGCTCAAGAGTGATCTGCTTGCCATTATGCAGGCCACCCGCAACGACACCCTGGCCGACTGCCCCGTGGAATTTTCCGACGGCTCCGCCTGCTGCGTCATCATGGCCAGCCGGGGCTATCCCCAGAAATATGAAAAAGGCTTCCCCATCACCCTGACGCCCGATACCGACGAAATCACCACCTATGTGGCCGGGGCGAAGCTGGGGGAAAACGGCGAACTGCTCACCAACGGGGGCCGTGTGCTGGGCGTGACCGCCACGGCAGACAGCCTGAAGGACGCCATCGCCAAAGCCTACGCCGCCGTAGAACAAACGCATTTTGACAACGCATTCTACCGTCATGATATCGGCCAGCGGGCGCTTGCGTTCAGGCAATAGGGTTTTTTACCAATTTACTTCCAAGGCGTTCTAATGAAAAGACAAGATCAAAAGCCTTCCCCTCGGAGGGGAAGGTGGGCCGCGCGAAACCAATCATGAGAGAGGAGTCAAGTGTTTTCGCACGGCTCGGATGAGGTGACATCATTCGATAATATATGAACACGAAACAGGAAAGAACACCTCATCCGTCAGGCGCGAATTGACTGGATTACTCTCTCTATTTTGGTTCCGCGCCTGACACCTTCCCCTGCCAGGGGAAGGCTTTTGGTTAGTTTCAATACGCATTTTTTATGATGTATTAAAAGCGTTTGGTACATAAGGCCATCTTCTACTGCCTATTCAATCACCTACCAAAACGGAGGGGCAACAACAATGGTTTATCGCGTATACGTGGAGAAAAAGCCCGGTCTGGCCCATGAGGCCCAGAGCCTGAAAAACGATTTGAAGCACCTGCTGGGCATCGAGCGCCTGACGGACGTGCGCCTGCTGAACCGCTACGACGTGGAGAATATCGAAGCGGAGCTGTTTGAGCATCTGAAAACCACGGTGTTTGGCGAACCGCAATTGGACAACGTGACGGAAGATATGCCCGACGCTGACGGCGCCATCGTGTTTGCCGCGGAATACCTGCCCGGCCAGTTCGACCAGCGGGCGGACAGCGCCAGCCAGTGCATCCAGCTGATTTCCAAGGGTGATCGTCCCCTGGTGCGCACCGCCCGGGTGTATTACCTGTACGGCGATTTGACGGACAGCGACCTGGCCGCCATCAAAAAATACGTTATCAACCCCGTGGAAAGCCGGGAAGCGGGCCTGGCCCCCTTCGACACCCTGAAAATGGATTACGACCAGCCGCCCATGGTGGAAACCCTGCACGGCTTCCTGAACCTGGACGAAGCGGGCCTGGACGCGTTTGTGAAAAAGTACGGCCTGGCCATGGACGACGATGATCTAAAGTTCTGTCGGGAGTATTTCAAGTCCGAGGGCCGCGAACCCACGCTGACAGAAATCCGGATGCTGGACACCTATTGGAGCGACCATTGCCGCCACACCACCTTCCTGACCCACCTGACCGACGTGCGGTTCGATGACCCCGCAGCGCAGAAAACCTATGCAGAATACTTGAAAGTCCGGAAAGAACTGGGCGTTAAAAAGCCCGTGTGCCTCATGGACATCGCCACCATCGGGGCCAAGTACCTGAAAAAGCAGGGCTTGCTGTCCAAGCTGGACGAGTCCGAGGAAATCAACGCCTGCACCGTGAAAATCAAGGTGAACACGGAAAAGGGAACAGAGGACTGGCTGCTGCTCTTTAAGAATGAAACCCACAACCACCCCACGGAAATCGAGCCCTTCGGCGGCGCGGCCACCTGCATCGGCGGGGCCATCCGCGATCCCCTGTCCGGGCGCGCTTATGTGTACGCCGCCATGCGCGTGACCGGCGCGGCCGACCCCACCGTGGCGCTTAGCGAAACCCTGCCCGGTAAGCTGCCCCAGCGCAAGATCGTCACCACCGCGGCGGCGGGCTATTCCTCCTATGGCAACCAGATCGGCCTTGCGACCGGCGAGGTGCATGAAATTTATCATCCCGGCTACGCTGCCAAGCGCATGGAAATCGGCGCGGTGATCGCCGCCGCCCCCGCGGAAAACGTGCGGCGTGAGGTGCCCGCTCCCGGCGACAAAATCATCCTGCTGGGCGGGCGCACGGGCCGTGACGGCTGCGGCGGGGCCACCGGGTCCTCCAAAGCCCACACCCTGCAATCCATTGACACCTGCGGCGCGGAGGTGCAGAAGGGCAACGCGCCGGAGGAACGCAAGCTGCAGCGGCTGTTCAGAAACAAGGAAGCCTCCCTGCTCATCAAGCGCTGCAACGACTTTGGCGCGGGCGGCGTTTCCGTAGCCATCGGCGAGCTGGCCGACGGCATCGCCATCGACCTGGACAAAGTACCAAAAAAATACGAGGGCCTGGACGGCACCGAGCTGGCGATCTCCGAATCTCAGGAGCGCATGGCCGTGGTGGTTGCGCCCGAGGATGCTGAGAAATTTATCGCTTTAGCAGATGCCGAAAACCTGGAAGCCACCATTGTGGCGACCGTGCAGGCTGAACCCCGCCTCACCATGAAATGGCGCGGGGAAACCATCGTGAATATCTCCCGGGCATTCCTCAATTCCAACGGCGCGCCCAAGAAGACCACCGCTCACGTGCTGGCCCCCGTCTGCGATAGCCGGAAAATTCCCGAATCCTTTGCCGCCTGCATGAAGGAAACGGCGGCTGATCTGAACACCTGCTCCCAGCGGGGCCTGTCCGAACGGTTTGACTCCACCATCGGCGCGGGCACGGTGCTTATGCCCTTTGGCGGAAAAAATCAATTGACCCCCATTCAGGCCATGGCCCACAAGATTTCCCGGGAAGCGGGCGACACCGACACCGTGTCCCTCATGGCCTGGGGCTATGATCCCTATGTGACCGAAGCCAGCCCGTACCGGGGTGCGTATTTGGCGGTGATCCAATCCATCGCCAAGCTGGCGGCTGCGGGCGCTTCGCTGGAGGATACCTACCTGACCTTCCAGGAATATTTCGAGAAGCCCCAGGGCAAAGCGGAGCGGTGGGGCAAACCCCTGGCCGCGCTGCTGGGCGCTTTGCAGGCCCAGTGGGATGTGGGCTGCGGCTCCATCGGCGGGAAGGATTCCATGAGCGGCACCTTTGAGCAGCTGGACGTGCCGCCTACTCTGGTGTCCTTCGCTGTGACCACCGGCAAGATCACCGACGTGCGTTCCCCCGAATTCAAGGGCGCGGGACACAAAGTGGTTCTTGTGGTTCCTGAATATGACAAAAACGGCCTGCCGGAAAAGGACAGCTTCAAGGCGCTTTTAACGCAGGTGCACGGGCTGCTGCAATCCGGCAAGGCCCTGTCCGCCTGGGCCGTGGATCAGGGCGGCGTGGCCGAAGGTATCCTGAAAATGGCGTTGGGCAACGGCTTCGGCTTTGCCTTTGACGATAATGTTTCCCTGGAACTGTTGACGCGCAAGCAGTACGGCGCGTTCATCCTGGAGCTGGCGGACGAAGATGCGCTGGGCGTTTCCCTGGGCTATACCACGGAAGAAAAGCGCTTCACCTGGAAGAAAGAAGCGGTTTCCCTGGATGAAATCTCCGCTCTTTATGAAGGCAGACTGGAAAGCGTTTATCCCGCCACCGTGCCGGGCAAGCAGGAAGTACCCACTATCAGCGCGGAAAGCAAGCCGGTGGCAAAGTCCAAGGCTTCCATCGCCGTGCCCCGGGTGCTGATTCCCGTGTTCCCCGGCACCAACTGCGAGTACGATTCCCTGAAAGCCGTGGAACGCGCGGGCCTCAAGGGCGAGATCCTGGTGCTGAACAACCTGACCGCCCAGGGAGTTTCGGACTCCGTGGAGCGGTTCAGCAAGGCGCTGAAAAACGCCCAGATCGTGTTCATCCCCGGCGGCTTTTCCGGCGGCGACGAGCCCGACGGCTCCGGCAAATTCATCACCGCCTTCTTCCGCAGCGCCGCCGTCACCGAGGGCGTGCAGGACCTGCTGGACAACCGCGACGGCCTGATGCTGGGCATCTGCAACGGCTTCCAGGCGCTGATCAAGCTGGGCCTGGTGCCTTACGGCAAAATCACAGAACCCAGCGCCGACGCTCCGACTCTGACCTACAACACCATCGGTCGCCACCAGAGCCGCCTGGTGCGCACGCGGGTCGCGTCCGCCAATTCCCCCTGGCTGTTGGAAACCCATGTGGGCGACGTGTTCACCGTGCCCATCAGCCACGGCGAGGGCCGCTTCCTGTGCAGCGACGATGTGCTCAAAACGCTGATTGCCAACGGCCAGGTGGCCACCCAGTACGTGGATCTGGACGGTCAGCCCACCGACGATATCCTCTTTAACCCCAATGGCTCCGTGGCCGCCATCGAAGGCATCCTGTCCCCCGACGGGCGGGTGCTGGGCAAGATGGGCCACAGCGAGCGCGTGGGCGACGGGTTGTATCGGAATGTGCCCGGCAATTATGACATGGGCCTGTTCCGCAGCGCGAAGAAGTATTTTGGATAAATTGAGTTTTCTGGGGGAAACCGCTCTTTGGAGCCCAAAGAGCGGTTTCCCCCAGACCCACTTCCGAGAAAGGCGAAAGGAAAACGTTTTTTGCATTCATGTTTTTTCACGTCTCTTTGATGGGGCGTGTTCTTTTTATACAATCGCATATTTCAGGACAGCCATGGACACGCTAAATCAGACAACAGCGGCGGCGGAAAACGCCGCGGGAGGAGGAAGTATATGGCGGTTGGATTGATTGTGCTGTCCATCGTGTCGGTGTTGGTGGTCTTCGGCGCGGCGCAGCGGGTGCTGGACCGGATGCAGCTGAGCGACCGGGCGGCGCTGGTGATTGCGGCGCTGATTTTCTTTGGCGGGTTTATCCCGGACATTCGGTTCGGACAGGTAGCGGTGAACCTGGGCGGGGCGGTGATTCCGTTCGGTGTGTGCATGTGGCTGCTCTTGAAAACGGATACCCGCAAGGAGGTCGTCCGGGCGCTGGCAGGCAGCGTCATCACAGCGGCGGCAGTGTACGCCCTGGGGCGTTTTCTGCCCGCTGAACCCGAAAACATGGTGCTGGACCCCAACTATACCTACGGCATCGCGGGCGGTATTGTGGCCTATGTGCTGGGCCGGTCCCGCCGCGCGGCGTTCATCTGCGGTACGCTGGGCGTGATTCTGGCGGACATCGCCGTGGCGGTGGTCAACTGGCAAAACGGCGTCGCCTCCACCCTGCGCCTGGGCAGCGCGGGCATGATGGACACAGTGGTGATCTCCGGCATCCTGGCTGTGCTGCTGGCGGAACTGATGGGCGAGCTGATCGAGCGCATGGCGCGGCCCGCAGGCCAGGAGCATCCCAACCGGGAAACGGTGCGCGTGCCCGTGCGGCGGGGAGGCAGAAATTAAATGAAGAAAGTTTGTGCACTGCTCTGCCTGACCGTCCTGCTGGCCGCGCCGTTTTCTGCGTTCGCCGAAGCGGAGGAGGAAAACAAGGTCTATGAACTGCTGGACGAAAACGGTGAAACCGTCACCCTGTACGCCGGAACGCCCGACGCGGGGGACGAGTACATCGCGGAAAACAACCGGCATTACCGGGTCATTCAGGTAGACCCGGACAGCGGAAAAGCCCGGATGGAGAGTTTGGGAGATTACTCGCTGCCCGATGTGAGCTGGCTGGACGAGGATTCCCAGCCCGTCAGCACGAATAAAAAGGCTGTGGCGATGTACTGCACCCACAGCGACGAAAGCTACGAGCCGGGCGACGGCGCCAGCAGCAAAGAAAAGCGCGGCGGTATATACGACGTGGCGGAAAAACTGAAAGCCGCCCTGGAAAAGAAAGGCGTCACCGTTTATTACAGCGACGAAAACCATTATCCCCACGACGCGGGAGCCTACCGCCGCAGCCGCGCCACCGCCGCTTCTTTAGCGGAGGAGGGCGTGGACGCCATCTTCGACGTGCACCGGGACGGTATCCCGGACGCCAGCCAATATGAAAGCCAGGTGAAGGGCGAGGACGTGACCAAGGTGCGCCTGCTGGTGGGGCGGCAGAACCAGAACGCCGACGCCAACAAGCAGTTCGCCGCCCAGATCAAGGCCGTGGCGGACAAGCTGTATCCCGGCCTGGTGAAGGACATTTACATGGGCAAGGGCAGCTATAACCAGGACCTGATGAGCAAGGCGGTGCTGCTGGAATTCGGCACCCACAAGAGCGAGAAAAACGAGGTGCTGGCCTCCACCGCCTACATGGCCGACGTGCTGAACCGGGCGCTCTACGGCGGCGTGTCCGGCGCGGCGGGAAAAGCGAAAAGTACGGCGAAGGAAAACGAAGGCAGCTGGACGGGCGTCGGCTGGCTGGTGGTGATCGGGCTGAGCGGGCTGTTCCTCTATGCCTTCGCCGCATCCGGGAACCTGAAAACCGCGGGAGCGAAAATGAAACGCTCATTCCAGGAAATGACCGGGGGATTGCTCGGGGAAAGGCATGATAACAGGGATGAATAATGGGCCTATGATCTATAGGTCACTATATCTCTAAAAAGCATTTCCGAAAAGCCTTCCCCTCGGATGGGAAGGTGGGCCGCGCGGAATCAAGAATGAGAGAGAAGTCAAGCCTTTTCGCGCGGCTCGGATGAGGTGAACTCACCCGACAATATATGAACAAGTAACAGGGAGAAGCACCTCATCCGTCAGGCGCGAATTGGCTTGAACGCAATTCCTATCTTGGCTCCGCGCCTGACACCTTCCCCTGCGAGGGGAAGGCTTTTGGTTTACGTTTTCCAACTTGTGTTATAGCGTTAAACTGCTCTTTCCTCCGCATCCTGAAACACTGTCTTTCTCTGTTTCACGCAGCGGCAGGCAGCAGCAAGGAACACACAGACCAGGCCGGGTATGGCGTAATAGAACAAATGGGTGATCAGGTACATCCCCAGCAGCAGCGCGCCGTAGCAGGCGAAACGCTTTGCTCTGTAAGGACTCAGGACAAGCCGCAGCCAGTGTCTTGGCGCGGCTTTTTTTCTGCGTCTGCCAAGGGCCACCAGCTGGCTGTCGGTTGCGGGATTGGCGCTGCCCAGCATGCCAATCAGCGCTTCGCGTTCAAGAAACGATACTTGCGGTTTGCGTTCTGCTTGTCTCGCTGCTTCCGCCGATACCTTCCCGCAGACGCACAGCAGCCCTCTGTCCGCATTCAGCTGCATGATTTCCCGCTGCAAAGTCAGCACGTCCGCCGGGCTGACGCCGCTGTCCTGAGGCGACTGCAAAAAGGATACCAGCCACTTTTTTCCTTTCCGAGCGCAGAGTACCCCTTTTTTCCCCGCCTGAATCAGCGTGATGTTTTCCAGCATGGACAGCAGCATCGCGATTTCAAAATTCGCTTTTTCCGGGGTGGTGAGCAAAAGCCTCTCCAGCGCCAGTTCGCCCCCGATGGCAGCGCGAAGCTGCGCTTCCTTGCGCGTGACGTGATCATCGCGCACTTTTTTTCGTAAAATCACGATCATCCCGTACAATGCTGCGCCCGCCAGCAGGGATGGAAAACGAAAGCCCCAAAGCAAAATGAACCAAAAGTTGCTCAAAATAAACGTGATGGCATGAAAGCCCAGGCTGTCCATCGCAGTCCCCAGCCGGGACTGACGCAAATAATCCTGCATTTTATCATCCTCCCTCTTTTCAGAATGCCCAATTTGTTGTATAATATGGACAGGAGATGATCGAATTTGCAGAAAATGGGTGTGTTAGGCGGAACATTTGATCCAATTCATGAGGGACACATCGCGCTGGCGAAGGAAGCGCTGCGCCACGGCGGCCTGGACGGGGTCATTTTTCTGCCCATGGCGCACCCGGCGCACCGGGAGGCCGACGCCTCCGGGGACGACCGCATGAACATGTGCGCCCTGGCCATCGAGGGCTACACCCGCTTCTTCCTATCCAAGGCAGGCATGAAGCCCGAAATCGGCTATACCGCCGACACCCTGACGCCGCTGAAAAAAGAATTCCCCAACACCTCCTTTACATTGATTTTAGGCGCGGATAAGCTGCCCACGCTGCCCTATTGGAAAGAAAAAGAAAAGCTGTTTTCCCACTGCGATTTCCTGGCCTTCCCCCGCAGCGGGGTGAACACCGACGAAGCGCTGGACAGGGCTCGGCGGGCCGGGGCGAAGATCGACCTGATGCCTGAATTTTCCACCCCTTATTCCGCCACCATGATCCGCAGCCAGACCGCCCAATATCAGGACGCGCCGGGACTGAATAAAAAAGTGTTATGCTATATGGCGGAGCACGGCCTGTACCAGCCGGATTTTACCCCGCGCCTCAAAACCATGATGAGCCCCAAACGCTTCCAGCACACGTTAGGCGTTAGAAAAGAAGCCGTGCGGCTGGCGAACGTTCACGGCTTACCCATCCAGCGCTGCGCCCTGGCCGCGCTGCTGCACGACTGCGCCAAGGGTATGAGCTTAAAGGATATGAGCCGCGTCGCCCGGGAAAACCAACTGACCGACAGCGAAGCGGTGCTGTCCTCCGGCGCGCTGCTCCACGCACCGGTCGGCGCGTACCTGGCGAAAAAAGAATTTCATATACAGGATGAAGAAGTATTGAACGCCATCCGCAGCCACACGGTGGGCCGCCCCGGCATGACGAAGATGGAAATGTGCATCTTCGTGGCCGACGCCACCGAGGAAGGCCGGGAGGATTACAAGGGATTGAAGGAACTGCGGTTGCTGTGCAATCGGTCGCTGACGGCAGCGGTGTACCGTTCGCTGGAACTGACGCAGGAATACGTTCGGGAAACAGGCCGGGACTTCGACCCAGCGTCGCTGCAAACAAAAGCATATCTTGAAAGCATTTTAACCGACGAAGAAAAAGCGCTGCTTGCGTCGGTTCGATAAAGACAAATAAACAGCAAGGAGGAAAGTACATGGAAAACAACGCATTGGCTCTGCGCATCGCCCGGATCCTGTATGACAAGAAGGCGTCGGACATCACCGTGCTCAACGTGTCCCATCTGACGGTGATCACCGACTACATGGTCATCGCCACGGGCCGCTCTGCCTTGCAGGTCAAGGCCCTGGCCGACGACGTGGACGACGCGCTGGCCATGGACGGCGTGGCCCTGCGCGCGAAGGAAGGCCAGCAGGAAGGCCAGTGGATCGTGCTGGACTACGGCACGGTGCTGGTGCACATCTTCCACCCCGAAGCCCGCAAGTTCTACCACCTGGAGCGGCTCTGGGAGGACGGCGAAAACCGCGTGCCCCTTACCTTCATCGAGGACGAGGAAAAGGCGGAGAATCCCTGAGCATGAACATCCAGATCTATGCCCTGAAAAAGAATTTCGACACACAGAAGGCCGAGCGGTTCTTTAAGGAACGCCGGATCCCCTATCAGCTGCTGGATTTGAAAAAGCATAAACTGGGCGCGCGGGAGCTGCAATTGTTCGCGCGGCGGCTGGGCGCGGAAAACCTGGTGGACAGGAAAAACCCCGAAGCACTCAGCCATCCCATCTGCTATAACGACGATCCCCAATATATCCTGGAAACCCTGGCGGAGAATCCCCGCTTTTTACGCACGCCCATCGTGCGCAACGGCGAACAGGTGACCCTGGGCGCCGATGAAGCAACCTGGGAAGCGTGGATTCAAAAAGGGTAAAGGAGGAAGTTTCATGTTGCTTTATTGCCCCGATTGCAAACGGTTATACGACGAAGCGGACAGATGCCCGACCTGCGGCAAGCGCAAGGGCCGGGAACCGCAAAGTGACGACCTTTGTTTCCTCATGTCTACCAACGCCATTTGGGTGGAAATGATTTCCGACCTGCTGACGGAAAACGAAATCCCCTTCCAGAAGGTCAGCGCCCAGGGAGCGGCCATGGCGATGTTTACGGGCTTGTACACGGAAACCTTTGACTTTTATGTGCCCTTTGAAAAATACGACGAAGCCAAAGACCTGACCGACGCTTTCTTTGCCCAGAACGCGGAGGAAGAAAGCGAAGAGGAAACGGAAGCCGAAGAGGGCGAAGAGGAAACCGAACAGGAATAAATGCTTTTCTCAAAAACAATACAGCCTGATACCAAAGATTAGTTTTTCCTTTTTGTGCCTTTCTCGGAAGGGGGGCTGGGGGAAACCGCTCTTAGCCTTCCCCTCGTAGGGGAAGGTGGCCCGCAGGGCCGGATGAGGTTACTCAAAGAGCGGTTTCCCCCAGAAAAAACATCATAGAAAGCGAGCGATGCACCATGCAGCTGATTACCATCAAGAGCGACCTGATCACTGTGACCATTTCCTCCAAAGGCGCTGAAATCCAGTCCATCCTGGACAAAAACGGCATCGAGCGCATGTACGACGGCGACCCCAGGTTCTGGGCCAACCGCGCGCCCATCCTGTTCCCTGTGGCGGGCGGCCTCAAGGACGACGGCTACGAATGGCAGGGAAAATGGTATCCCATGCCCAAGCACGGCTTCATCCGTCCCCTGGAATGGCAGGTGGAGGACGTGAAGGACAGCCAGGTCACCTTCCTGCTCCAGGAAAAGCATGAGGGCTTCCCCTTTGAATACGACCTGCGCGCTACCTACACTGTGGAGGGCAACAAGCTGGACGTGACCTACGCCGTTACCAGCCGGGACGAGCGCCCCTTCTGCTTCTCCATCGGCTCCCATGAAGCCTACGCCACCCCCGGCGGGATTCAGGATTACGAGATCGTGTTCGACGAAGTGGAGAATCTCCAGCATTCCGAGCTGATCGGCAACCTGACCGGCCACAACACCGTGACCATCGCGGAAAACACGAAGGTGCTGCCGCTGACCTACGATTACTTCCAGGTGGACGCGCTGGTGTTCCGCAGCGTCAAGAGCCGGGGCGTCACCCTGCGCACGAACAAGAACGATCGCACCATCCGCGTGGACTTCCCGGACTGCCCCTTCCTGCTGCTGTGGACGAAGCCCAACGCGCCCTACATCTGTATCGAGCCCTGGTGCAACGGCCCGGACTTCATTGACGCCCCCGCCGCTATCGACCAGAAGCCCGGCTTCACGCGCGTGGAAAAGGGCCAAACCGTCAAAAAACACCACGTGATCACCGTCGGATAACAGCATTTAACAGGCCCGAAAAAGAACAAATCATGTCTGTTTTGTACATATGACGGGATGTTTTTGGTATGTACGATTGTGATTTTTGTCTGTATAATATGATATAAATATGGACAAATCGGTCATTCTGACCGGGAGGTGAAGGTGTGAGGGGATCCAAAGCGGCGCAGCGATACCGGCAGATTGACCTGACAATATTTGCGTTCATGGTAGTTCTGTTCGAGTCCATCGTGGTGCTGGCCGCGAGAAAATGGTTCCCCGGACAGGCCTTTACCGTTTCCGTTGTCCCGGCGGTCACCGCCATCGTGATGATCCGCTGGGGCCCTTGGGCGGCGATTCACGCGCTGCTGGGCGGCGCGGCGTTCTGCTATATGTCCGCCGCGGAACCAAAGCAATACGCCATCTACTGCATCGGCAACCTGTTTTCCCTCCTGGCGCTGTTCCTGATAAAAGCCCTGGGCGGGGAAGAGGACGTGCGAAAAAGCGTATACAAAACGCTGGCCTATGGCCTGGGCGTGACGCTGCTTTTGCAGGCCGGGCGGTTCCTGACCGCGGTGGCGCTGGGCACGGCGGCCGACCTGGCGCTGGGGTTCTTCACCACCGAGGCCGTGACGCTCCTGTTCACGCTCCTGATCCTGTGGATCGTGCGGCGGCTGGACGGCGTGTTTGAAAACCAAGATCACTACCTGCTCCGCTTACAGGCGGAGGAGGAGAAAGAAAGAGGATGATTTCGATGAAGAGTCAGGCGGGGGATTTTCTGATCCTCGACAAAGCCACCGGCACGTATCGGGAAAATCCCGAGCAGGTGGTCCGGGACGATGTGGAAAAGCATTACTGGCTCCATGTCGGCCGCACCATCCTCAAGGATTGGCGGCTGTACCTGATGCTGGTGCCCACCATCCTGGTGTTCCTGTTCTGGCGCTACCTGCCCATGTACGAACTGCTGGGCTCCTTTAAGGTGGACGATTCGGTCAAGCCCGTGGCGGACCAGTTCTTCAAGGGCTTCTCCAACTTCAAGGGCCTGCTGGTGGGCTCCGGCACCTACGCCGAGCTGTCCTCCAACTTCTGGCGCGCCCTGCGAAACACCTTCCTGCTCAGCTTCTACGGCCTGTGCTTCGGCTTCCCGATGCCGATCATCCTGGCGCTGTTCTTCAACGAAATCCGTTCGGATATCGTGCGCAGCACCTACCAGGTCTTCACCTACCTGCCCAAGTTCATGTCCACCGTCGTTATGACCTCTCTGGTCACGATGCTGATCAAGCAGGGCGCGGCGGCCAGCAACACCCCTCCGGGCATCATCTCCCAGGCGCTGGCGGGCCTTGGCCTCATTTCCCAGGACGTGGCGCAGAAGGGCCTGCTGAATAACCCGCAGTTCTTCCGCGCGATCTACCAGATCAGCGGTATCTGGGAGACGGCGGGCTATGACAGCATCGTGTTCTTCGCCGCCATCATCGCCATATCGCCCACCAGCTATGAAGCCGCCCAGATCGACGGCGCGAACAAGTGGGCTCAGATGCGCTATGTGGTGCTGCCCAGCATCCTGTCCACCATCGTCATCATGCTCATCACCCGCATCGGCTCCATGCTGTCCATCGGCTACGAAAAGGTATTGCTGCTGAGCGAGGGCCGCGTGGCCGCCTACCAGACCGCAGAAGTGGTGTCCACCTTCTCCTGGCGCATCAAGAGCAACCAGAGCGGCCTGGCCTCCGCGGCGGAAATGATGAACAACGTCATCGGCATGCTGCTGGTGATCGGGGCCAACACGATTGCGCGCAAGGCCTCCAACGTATCGCTCTATTAATAGGAAGGAGGTTGCAGTTCGATGAAAAGAAAGCTGGAAGTATCCGAGCTGATTTTCAAAATCATCAGCTATGTGTTCCTGACCGTGTTCGCTCTGCTGTGCCTGTATCCCTTCCTGTACGCCATATCCGCCGCCATCAGCGGCCGCCACGCCGTGGAATACAGCGAAATCATCCTGTTCCCCAAGGATGTGCAGTTTGACGCCTTCCGCTACATGTTCTCCAGCAACGAGTTCTGGAACGCGTATTCCAACACCCTGTTCCTGACCATCTACGGCACCGTGTGGAGCCTGTTCGTGGCCATCCTGGGCGGCTACGCGCTGAGCAAAAAGCGCCTGCTGTTCCGCAAGTTCTTCAACTTCTTCCTGGTGTTCACCATGTGGTTCGCCGCCGGTATCGTGCCGCAGTATCTGAACTACCTGGCCACCAAGGACGTGTTCAACGGCCTGGGTATCATGGACGACAAATGGCTGGTGGTCATCGCCATGGGTATGGCGGCCATGAACATCATTTTGCTTCGCAACGCGTTTGAAAACGTGCCCAGCGAAATCGAAGAGGCCGCCATCGTGGACGGCGCTTCGGAAATGCAGGTGCTCAGCAAGGTGTTCATCCCCATGAGCAAATCCACCATCGCCACCGTGGCCCTGTTCTTCGCCATCTCCCGCTGGAACGGCTACTTCTGGGCGCGGCAGATGATCTCCAACGCTAACGAGCAGCCCCTGCAGGTGTTCATCCGCAACAAGCTGGAGCAATACACCGACCTGGAGCAGCTGGCCACCTGGACGGAGAACTACGCCGCCGATTCCGTGATCTTCGCCCTGATCGTGTGCTCCATCATTCCCATCCTGATCATTTACCCCTTCATTCAGAAGTACTTCGCCAAAGGCGCAAACGCCGGCGGTGTGAAGGAATAAACTTAAATTAGGAGGAAACAAAATCATGAAACGCATCCTGTCCCTGGCTCTGGTCTGCGTGATGATGCTGTCCCTGGTGGCGGTGAACGCCAGCGCTGAGGCCGCTTATGCGCCCGGCACCGTGCTGCGCATGGCCACCGGCTACAACAGCGCCAAGACCGGTATCTCTTTCGACGCTGAAACCGCCGGCGAAGGCATCACCCTGGCCGACGGCAAGACCTACAACACCGGCGCCCTCAAGCCCACCTGGGTCGCTCTGGAAGAAATCCTGGGCGTGAAATTTGAGGACAAGTACCAGGGCAACGGTTCCGCCAAGGAATTCGAGTTCTGGAAGGACCGCCTGGCGGAAGTGGATATGGTCAGCGGCACCGCGGCCACCCTGTCCGAATACGGCGAAGTCGGCAGCCTGGTCAACCTGGCTGACTACATGGACAAGCTGCCCAACTTCAAGGCGTACCTGGATGCCAATCCCATCGTCCGCCTGTCCATCACCGGCAACACCAAGACCGGCGCTATCTACTTCAGCCCCTACTTCGACGGCGTGAACGACATCGAGCGTATGCCCCTGATGCGTGTTGACTGGGCCGTGAAGCTGCTGGACGGCGAAGGCGAATTCACCGCCGAAGCCTGCAAGGACATCGCCGCTCCCGTGTACACCCCCTACATGCCCACCTCCGGCAAGGTGGAAATTGAAACCCCCACCCTGGACGGCACCGCCACCGAAACCGTGACCAAGGACTATGACGCTTATGGCAACATCATCGCCAAGATGAATGAAAAGGGCGTTATGTCCGGCGTCGAAGCCGTGAACATGCTGCGCGAATACATCGACAAGACCTACAACGGCTACTACGGCACCACCCGCTCCAACCTGTTCTGCGGCCAGAACGCCGCCTGGGACGTGGACGAGCTCGTCGCCCTGATGCGCTGCGTCGTGGCGAACCCCTTCACCCTGAACGGCACCGACACCATCCAGGGCATGTTCTGCCGTGAAGAAGCCAACAACGGCCGCCGCGTTGACCTGTATCGCTTCGCCGGCACCCTGTTCGGCGTGCGCGGCATGGAAGCCCGCCAGGATTACCTGTACGTGGGCACCGACGGCCAGCTGCATGACGCCCGTCAGGAAAAGGCCACCTACGAAGCCCTGGCCAAGATGCATGAAATGACCGAGGAAGGCCTGATCTCCACCGCTTATGTGAACGCGGAAGACCTGAACAGCTCCAAGTATCTGGAAATGGATCTGGGCTTCGTCAGCTATGACTACAACCAGACCCAGACCGTTATGAACGCTACCAAGCTGCAGAACGACGAAGGCGAAAAGTACATGGCGATCATGGTGCCTGTCGCCCGCTGGTTCGACGGCTCCGATGAAAACGGCGTGTACATGCGCTTCACCGAGTCCTGGCGCTCTGTCAAGACCGACGGCTGGGCCATCTCCAAGGCCGGTGTCGAAGGCAACGCGGACAAGCTGAACGCCGCCCTGGCGCTGATCGACTACGCGTACTCCGAAAAGGGCCAGATCCTGATGAGCTACGGCCCCGACGCCTTCATCAAGACCAAGGACGACGGTTCCTATGAAACCTTCCTGTTCAACGGCAAGGAAATGCCCGTGATCGCCGACGCCACCAAGGAAGAACTGTGGGCTAAGGCCAGCGGCAACTACACCAACTACGCCCGTCAGTTCCTGGGCTCCACCCTGAGCTTCGTCAAGTCCCAGGCCTTCGAATACCAGTGCACCCATGACATCGGCAAGGAAGGCGCTGGTTACATCTCCAACGCCATCGGCCTGGGCACCATCAAGCATCCTGAACTGGCCATCACCGAAAACGGCTGGTACACCTCCGTGCCCACCGTGCTGCCCAACACCAAGGTCGAAAACGACGAACTGAACACCTACACCCAGCTGACTGCCAACGGCAAGTTCTCTGCCTCCAAGGGCGGCGAAAACCTGTTCGTGGACATCATCGTCAAGGGCTTCACCGAAGCTGGCCTGATGACCCCCGAAGAAGCGGCTGAAACCGTGTTCGGCGACTGGTTCGGCGAATTCTATCTCGAGCTCAAGACCACTGCCTGGGAGCGCGTGAAGGAATACTACAACAGCCTGGGCAACTAATCAACGGATCAAATTGCAATTACGCTGAATAGGCCGTCCCCGCCCGTCAATCGGGCGGGCGGGGACGATTTCATGAAACGGGGAAGGGAAGTCATTATGTATAAGAAACAGATGTCCCTGCAGCGGATCGTGTGTCTGCTGTCTATCATTGCCAGCGCGGTGGTGTTCATCTATTCCCTGGGGATGATGACAGACTTGTTTGACATGCTGTACAATATGATCCCGGACCCTGAAGATCTCGACACGGCCAGGGTTGCCGGGGCGAGGATTTACTACGACATGCAGGGCTTTAACCGGACGCTGCTGCGGGGGTCCATCGGGCTGAGCCTGCTGAGCTGTCTGCTGTACCTGACAAACACCCACGTGCGCCGCAAGTACTACGTGGGCAACTATGTGGCGACCGGGCTGAACGTCGCCGCCAACTGCTTCGTGGCCTTCTGGGCCCACGGGCAGATCGCGTACTACAAGGACTGGTACCTGAACAACGTGGACTTTGCCCAGCTGGAGCGGCGCCTCAGCCGCGTGGGCACCTACACGGATTCCACGTTCTGGTTCGATATCCATATTGCCGTATTCGCATTGACGCTGATCGTGTCTTTGCTTCTGATTCTGAATGTCATCTGGAAGATCAAGGTCATGGGGGATGAAAAACGGCTGCTGCAAGCCGGAAAGGCGGTGTCTGCATGAGCGAGGATCGTTATACTGAGTTGGACCGGATGCGGTTTACCAAGAACACCCAATCATCGCGCCTGGCGCTGCTGGCCATCCTGTTTGACGTGCTGTTCTTCGTCAGTGTTTATAAATCCGATGTGGAAAACTACTACTACACCATTCTGATCGGCGGTTCCATCATCTACAATCTGGTGTTCCTGCTGGCCACGTTCCTGGCCTCCGAGGGCGTGAAGAATTACAAAACGGGCTATTCCTGGCTGATGATCGGCCTGGGCGTGATCCAGATCGCGCGTATCTTCATCATTCCCATGAACGCCCATAACACCATGGTGGCTTCTGGCCCGGTGATGGATACGTTCCAGTTTGTCCGCCTGATCGTGTATCTCGTGGCTTCTGCCGCCTGTCTGTTCCTGAGCGCTTATATCAACCTGCAAAAGAGCCGTGCCCTGAACGCTCACGTGGCATCCCTGCAAGGGCAGCAGGCGTAAGGAGGAAGAAAAATGGCAGAGCTTTCTTTGCAGCATATTGATAAAATATACGATAACAACGTACAGGCCGTGTTCGACTTCAACCTGGACGTGAAGGACGGCGAGCTGATCGTGCTGGTCGGCCCCTCCGGCTGCGGCAAGTCCACCACCCTGCGCATGGTCGCGGGCCTCGAGGACATTTCCCGCGGCAAGCTGTTCCTGGACGGCAAGGACATTACCCAGGCCCCCGCCAAGGACCGCGACATGGCCATGGTGTTCCAGAACTACGCCCTGTACGGCCATATGACCATCTATGAAAACATGGCCTTCTCCCTGACGCTGCGGAACGAAAATCCCAACGTCATCCATAAGAAGGTGCTGGCCGCGGCCGAGATCCTGGATCTGACGGCGCAGCTCAACAAAAAGCCTTCCCAGCTCTCCGGCGGTCAGCGGCAGCGCGTCGCCATGGGCCGCTCCATCGTGCGCAACCCCAAGGTGTTCCTGTTCGACGAGCCGCTGTCCAACCTGGATGCGAAGCTGCGCAGCGCCACCCGCCGCGAAATTCTGCTGCTGCATAAGCGGCTGGACGCCACCATGCTGTATGTTACCCACGACCAGACCGAAGCCCTGACCCTGGCAAACCGCATCGTGTGCATGTCCATGGGCCATGTGCAGCAGGTGGGCACGCCCCTGGAGCTGTACGATACCCCGAACAACAAGTTCGTGGCCAGCTTTATCGGCCTGCCGCCCATGAACATGTTCGACGTGCAGTTCCGCGACGGCGCGCTCCATGGCAAAGGCTTTGAAGTGGCCCTCAGCGACGAGCAGAAATATACCCTGGCTGACTACAATGGCAAGACCATCACCCTGGGCGTGCGGCCCGAGGACATCGCCGAGGAGGGCGACATCTCCATCCATGTGGCGACCAATGAAAACCTGGGCATGAACACCCTGGTGCACGGCGACATGGGGGAGGGCAACCGCATCACCGCCAAGCTGCGCGGCTGGGCGAACTACCGCCGGGGCGACAATGTGAAGGTGCATTTCACCAAGATGCATTTCTTTGACCGTGAAACCGAGAACGCGATCCGGAAGGAGGCGAAATGACCATGGCAAAGAATCCTTCGGGCATCCGTGAATTCTGGCGCAAGCGGCTGGTGGGTCTGAAGCGCAAGCCGTCCAATATCGCCCTGTTCGTTATGGCCATTGCTTTCATCTATTACACCTTTAACCTGACGCAGATTTCCAACACCACCGCCCTCATCAACGGCCCCCATATGGGTTTGACGGGCTTCATCACCATCCTGCTCTCCACCCTGAGCCTGGTGTGCTTCCTGAATTCCTTCCCGCACCGCAAGAAGGTCAACATCCCCATGCTGGTGCTGATGCTGGTGATGGTCGCCGCGGTGATTTTCTGTGATTACTACTACGGCAATTGCATCACCACCGCCATCACCCGTGAGGAAAACCGCATTGATCCCTCCGGGGCGAACAGCTTCATCCTGGCGGCCCGGACCGTCACCAATGTCCACATGATCATCCTGTGCGTCGGCACCGCCCTGGTGGCACTGCTGCCCGTGTACAGCAAGGCGCTGAAAAAGATCAACACCAATATCGACGTGGAAGGCAACGGCGGTATGCAGAAGATCGACATCAGCGGCGAGGATGCCTGACGCTTCATGGCGAACAAAAAGAAACAGCCCCTGCCCAAGGGGGAGGAGCGGGCCGCCGCGGATTATTACAAGCTGAAGGTCAAAGCGGTGGACGACCTGGTGAACGCCACCGAGGAAAACTCCCCTCCCGTCAGCAAGGAAGTGCTGCGGCAATATCACGCCCTGCCCAAGCTGAAAATCGCGGATTGGGTGGCGGCGGTGGTGCTCAAAACCTGGTTCGCCGGGGTGGTGTGCTACTTCATCGTGTGGGGCTTGGGCATGTATCTGCCCAACCAGTTGGATCTGCTGGTGGTCACCGGCCTGGCGCTGGGGTTCGTCACCGACCTGATTACCAACAACGTCTTCCGGTTCATCGCCCGGCCGAAGGGCGCGAACGACCGGTGGATGATGTTTCCGAAAAAGAACTATGTGTTCCTGCCGCTGAATGTGCTGTACGCGCTGTTGCTCACCTTCTGCGTGGTGATGACCTACAACGCGGTGAACACGGTGCTGATCAGCCTGTCCGGCGCGAAGGACACCGTGCCCCTGGGTGTGGAGCCCATCCTGTTCGGCGTGTTCACGATGGCGTGGGATATGCTGTTCCTGGGGTGCAAGCGCCTGGGCAAACGCATGGTCAGCGACGCGAAGGCGTCTGCCGGAAAAATCAAATGAAGGAGAAAGCTGCCGCTATGTATGAAGAAATCGACCGCTACGTGCTGCGACTGATCGAGCAGTCTTCTCCCGAATATACCGCCTGGAACGTGGAAAAGATCCGGCAGGGGAAACCCGCCAATTGGAATTACATCGACGGCTGCATGATGACGGCCCTGCTGTCCATGACGGAAATCACCGGCGATCAGCGGTACTTCGATTTTGCCGAATCCTTCATTGATGCCTTTGTGAATGACGACGGCACTATCCGCACCTACAAAACCGAAGGCCACGCGCTGGACGATGTGAACGAAGGCCGGGTGCTGTTCCCGCTGTTTGAAAAAACAGGCAAGGAAAAGTACAAAAAAGCCGCCGATTTTCTGTGGCGGCAGCTGGAAGCGCAGCCCCGCACGGGGGAGGGCAGCTTCTGGCACAAGCAGATTTACCCCAATCAGGTCTGGCTGGACGGCATCTACATGGCCCAGCCCTTCGCCGCCCTGTATCAAAAGCATTTCGGCGGCGGAGATTACAGCGACATTGTCCGTCAGATCAGGACCGTCCATGATCGGATGCGGGATGGAAAGACGGGCCTGTATTACCACGGATACGATTTCAGCCGGGAAGCCTTCTGGTGCGACAAGGAAACGGGGTTGAGCCAGAACTTCTGGCTGCGGGCCATCGGATGGTTCTCTGTCGCGCTGGCTGATTTGCTGGAAATCCTGCCAGATCATGAAGAAAGAGAAGCGCTCAAAGCCATCTTTGTCCAGCTGATGGCGGATGTTTCCAAGTATGCTGACGAAACCACCGGCATGTACTGGCAGGTGGTGGATCAGCCGGGCCGGGAAGGCAACTACCTGGAAAGCAGTGGCAGCGCCATGATCGCCTACGCGATGCTGAAAGGCGCGCGGCTGGGCGTTCTGTCCAAAACATATGCTGTCCAAGGCAAGAAGACCTTTGACGGCCTGGTAAACACCTGCATGACCTTCCGGGATGGTCAGCTGTGCCTGGATCACATTTGCCTGGTGGCGGGCCTTGGCCCGGAAAACAACCGCCGCCGGGACGGCTCCTACGACTATTATATTTCCGAACCCGTGGTGCAGAACGACGCCAAGGGCGTGGCTCCCTTCCTGCTGTGCTATACGGAGGTTAAGCGCCTGGGCTGATGAACAGCCGCGTTATGTTTCCTTGGGTGGTATCTTCATCAGGTCGGAATTCAGGATCGGCGCGTTATTGCTCCGCTGGCGGGACTGAACGTAAAAACTCGGCGCGACCCCGTACTTTTTCTTGAACATCCGGGAAAAGTACAGCGGTTCCCGAAAGCCGCACATTCGCGCCACATCGGTGACGGAAACGCCTGTCATCTCCGCGCCGACCAGCGCTTCCGCCGCGAATTGCAGGCGTTTGTTGTTCAGATATTGGTGCGGCGTCACCAGCATTTCCTTCTGGAACAGCTTGCGCAGGTAATCGTAATTGAAGGGCAGCGACCGCAGGTATTCATCCAGTTCGTAGCCGGGGTCGTCGAAGTGCTCCAGAATGTCCCGCTCAATGTCCTCCACCACGGGAGAGCGGCGGTAGGTCTTGTGATAGGCCGCCAGATAGCAGCAGATCAGGTTCCCGTAGGCGGAAAGAAAAATCGCCTTTTCCGGCCGGGAGGACTGGTAGTGGAACAGAGACGCCCGGAAGGCGTCCAGCAGGAAGTGGTTCGCGTCGTCCTGAATGATGGTGGGGTGCATTTCCATCAGGGTGGGCATGATGATGTTCAGGTGGATGTTTTCAAAGCCGCTGTCGCTGGCGTTTTCGTGGGGAAGCTGCGGCGGGATGACGACCACGTCGCCCTTGGCATAGCTGAGGGTGGCCCCGTCAAAGGAAAATGCGCCGCCTCCCTCCGTGCAGTAAACAAATTCCCAGCCGTCGTGGGTGTGGCGTTTGACGGAAAGCATCATCTCGTGCCGCCCTGCGTAAATAATTTCATTCATTCTCTGCGCTCCCTTTTCAGCCCGGCGAAGCGCCGGCAGCAAAGTAAGTGATCACCCTGATTATACCAGACAGTATCCGTTTTGTCCATGACTCAAATGATTTGAGGAGGTAATACCATGGCCTACCTGACGCTGAAAAACATCAACAAAATCTACCCCAACGGCTTCCACGCCGTGCACAATTTCAATCTGGAAATTGAAAAAGGGGAGTTTGTTGTTTTCGTCGGCCCTTCCGGCTGCGGAAAATCCACCACCCTGCGCATGATCGCCGGCTTGGAGGATATTTCCAACGGCGAATTCCTGATCAACGGCAAGCGCGCCAATGAGATGGGTCCCCGCGAGCGGGAAATCGCCATGGTGTTCCAGAGCTACGCGCTGTACCCGCAGATGACGGTGTTTGACAACATCGCCTTTGGCCTCACCCTGCAAGGCGTGGATGAGGACATCATCGAGGAGCGGGTCAAGAACATCGCTGGCATCCTGGGCCTGACGGATTATCTGGACCGCCTGCCCCGCGCCCTGTCCGGCGGCCAGCGTCAGCGCGTGGCCATCGGCCGCGCCATCATCCGCAAGGTGGGCGTGTTCCTGATGGACGAACCGCTGAGCAACCTGGACGCCAAGCAGCGCGTGACCATGCGCTATGAAATCGCTCAGATTCACCAGAACACTGGCGCCACCACCATTTACGTCACCCACGACCAGACCGAGGCCATGACTCTGGCCGACCGCATCGTGGTCATGAAGGACGGCTATGTGCAGCAGGTGGGCACGCCGTATGAACTGTACTTTGAGCCGCAGAACGTGTTCGTGGCGGGCTTCATCGGTGAGCCGCCCATGAACTTCCTGCGGGGCACGGTGAAGAACGGGGCGATCAAGTTCGGCGATATTCCGCTGGACCTGAGCAAGAAGCTGCCCGGCATCCAGAAGTACGAGGGCAAGGAAATCGTGTTCGGCTTCCGTCCCGAGGGCATCAAGCTGGGCCAGCATGACGGCGCTTACCAGCTCACCTGCAACGTGGAGCTGACCGAAATGCTGGGCGACAACACCAACGTGTATATTACCGCGGGCAAGGATCAGGCCATTCTGAAGGTGGACAGCCACGACACCCCCGAAACCGACGTGGATATCACCTTCTCCATCCCCTATGAAAGCGTGTACCTGTTCGACGGGGAAACGGAAAAAGTGATTGACTGCAAATAATCTGAACATGATCAACAGCCTCAGGGGAGATGTACTTCCGCTGAGGCTTTTTTTGCTTTGATACTGTTCATCTTTTAGAATAATAACAGTCTTATTCTCAAGGACAAAGTTCAAGACCAACGTGGAAGATACACGCTGGGGCTGTTCGCCCCAGACCCCAACCAGGGGGATGATCCCCCTGGACCCACAATAGGCGATTTTACGCAGTTGGGAAAAGCAGACAAGTTCCGCTTGATGCGCTGGGGTGACGGAAAGTTTGAGGGCTTCTGGCCCAAGAAGGCCAGGGAACATCCGCAGGAGAAAGTAAACTTTCCCCTGCGGATGATTCCCTGGCTTTTCCCGGATGCAAAGCATCCGGACTGGCGGCGTTCTCCGCAGGCTCAATCGTCGCAAGTCCGCTTCATGCGGACATTGCTCGTTTTGCCTGATTTCATCGCCGATGATATTCCCGCCACAGGCGGTCATCGGCGATTCATCCGCCGGGCCCGAAGCATGACGGCACCAAGTCAGGCTTCTGCGTCACTTACTGAATCAGCGGGAACCAAGCTTTCTTTTCCAATCAAGCTGCTTCCGCTATGGAGGTCCAGGAGATGAAATCTCCTGGTTCAGGGGTACAGGGGGCTGAATAAGCCCCCTGCTTCGTCTTTGCTTTTCACCCTTCACAACGTAACTTTTATGAAATGAGAAGAGGAAGAGTATAAAATAAAAAGATGCGCCCTTACGGGCGCATCGGGATGAACCAAGGGAAAAGGTATTATTCCTTCACACCACCCAGGGCGACGCCGGCGATGATGTACTTACTGAAGGCAAAGTACACGATGATCAGCGGCAGGGCGGTCATGGTCAGGCCCAGATAGATGGAGCCGTACTCAGTGCGGTAGATATCGCCGCGCAGCTCCTGCACCATCATGGGCAGAGTCTTCAGGTCAGGCTTGGTGAACAGCATCAAAGGCGTCAGGTAGTTGTTCCAGGACCCGATCATCGCCATGATACCCATGGTGGCCATGGCGGGCACCATGATGGGCAGGATGATGCTGTTGAAGGTGCGGAACTCGCCGCAGCCGTCGATGCGCGCGGCCTCCACCAGGGAAATCTGGAGGTTGGCTTCCAGATACTGCCGGAAGAAGAACACGGTGGACGCGGAGGCGATGGAGGGAATGATCAGCGCCAGGCGGTTATCCACCAGGCCCAACTGATACATGAACATGAAGAAACCGGTGCCGGTGACCTGGCCGGGGATCATGATGATGGCCAGCACCACGGCATACAGGAACTTGTTGCCCTTGAAGTTATACACCTTGAAGCCATAGGCCGTCATGGCGGAGAAGTACACGCTCAGGATGGTGGAGGCAAAGGCGATGATGGCACTGTTCTTGAAGCCGATGGCCACATTGAAGTTCTTGGAGGCCAGGACGTTCCAGTTGTATTTGAGGTAGGTGCCGGGGATCAGGCTGACGCCCTGCTGGATGGCCTGGCTGGAACGGGTGGCGTTGACGATCATGATCCAGAAGGGCACGATGGCCAGCACGCTCAGGAAGGAGCAGAACACATAGATCATGCTGCGCTTGCTGTTCTGGATGCCCGTGATGTGCGTGGCAAATGCCACCAGGGGACACAGGATCAGCGCCACCGCCGTGACCGTGTGGATGCTGGCGTTGCCGTAGGGCAGCTTGATGGGGAACGCGGTCAACCGCAGGAGAACGTAGCAGATCAGGATGATACCAATCAGGTGCAGGAAAGCGGAGAAGGTATACAGCTTGCTGACCAGCTGATCCCTCGCCAGCAGCACCAGGCCGACCGCCAGCACGAAGCATCCGAATGCTGCCCAGATGCAGATGTAGTAGGCGTCAAAGTTCCACTGGTAAGTCTTGTACTGGTTGACTACCTGCATATCGATTTCCAGCTCGGCGGGCAGCTTGCCGGGCAGCAGAGAATAGCTCAGGCCGCTGCCGCTTGCGTTGCTGGCTGCTGCCTGCTGGGCGACCAGCTCGTCCAGCTTCTCTTGCTCCTTGGTTACTTTGTCACGCTGCTTCTGGATGTCGGCTTCGCTCTTTTTGCCGCCGGCGATCCAGCGGTCCAGCTGGCTCTGCGCGCTGTCTACCTTGCCCTGCTGCTTCTCGATGTCGGCAGCTATGGAGGCAGAGGAATTGTCGTTAAAGGACGCGATGGGCAGGAACATGGCGATAACAGTGATGGCCATGAACACCAGGAAGATGATTTTCCGTGTTTTTTTCATCTTACTTGCCTCCCTTCGCAGGTTTGGGATCGTGGTCATTCAGCAGATACCGGATCAGCAGAGAACCCACGATGATGATGGCGAACAGCACCACGGACGCGGCGGACGCCATATTGAAGTTCCGGGAACCGGTGAAGCCCTGCATGTAGATGAAGCGGGCCACGGTGTTGGTGGTTTCGTTGGGGTTGCCCTGGGTCATCATGTGGGGGATATCGAACATGGTCAGGCCGCCCACCAGAGAAGTGGTCAGATTATAAACCAGGATGGGCTTGATGAGGGGCAGGGTGATTTTCCAGAAGATCTGGCGGCTGGTGCAGCCGTCCACCAGCGCGGCTTCAAACAAGCTGGGGTTGATGCCGCTGATACCGGCGATCATGACGATCATCGTGTTGCCGCACCACATCCACCACTGGATGAAGGAAATCAGGCCGCGGCTCCAGGCCACCGAACGGAAATACTCGATAGGCATATTGGCGATTCCGCTGGTCTGCACGAAGGTGTTCACGGGTCCCACAGGGAAGGCGAAGAAGCTCATGAACAACATACCGATGGTAGCGGCGGTGATGATGTTGGGCATGAAGATCGTCACCTTGAAGAAGCCCTGCATTTTCAGATGGATGCGGGTGTCGGTGAACCAGGAAGCCAGAATCAGGGCCAGGCCCAGCTGCGGCACGAAGTTGAAGAACCAGATGATAATGGTGTTCCCCAGCGCGCCCCAGAATTTACTGTATACCAGGCTGGCAGGATCGAAGAGCTGGCGGAAGTTTTCAAAGCCGATGATGCTGTTGTTCAGCACCTTTTCCCAGCCGACCGCGTCAGTCACGGATGTCTTGAAGGTAAACAGGATGGGGTAAAGGCCGAAGATCAGGAACGTGATAAAGAAGGGAGCGATAAAGAAATAACCGTAGCGGCTGTAGCTGACCGATTTGCTCTTGCGCTTGACCGCTGGCTGCGTTTGCATAGGACCACTCCTTTTTTCCAAATTCAAAAACGACGATACTGCTGAAACCTTTCGAGGATGCTTTCCGTCACAAAGAGGCTGGCCATCGCAGGGGCGGATATCATCCGCCCGATTTCTGTGAATCTTAACTTTGGAGACTGTTAAAAGATTCGTAACGGTAATGGAGCGGGCGGATGATATCCGCCCCTACACGCGGCAGTGTTTCTGATTGAAAACATTCCTGAAAGGTATATGACGAAACCCTTTCATTCATATCATCGGCAGAAAGAAGCGGGGCTGCCTCAGCCGTCAGGCAGAGACAGCCCCGCGAGGCTACTTTGTCAGTAACCCAAGATTCGGGTCAGTCGCCGATTATTCCACGGTGATGGTGGTGATGGCGGCGGCAACAGCAGCCTTGAATTCAGCGATGCAAGTGTCCAGATCCTTTTCACCGCGGGTGTAAGGAGAGGTCACATAGTCGCTCCACAGGCTGTTGATGGTGCTGTCATACTGGCTCATCAGAGAACCGTTGGCCAGAGCGGCAGCGGAAGCGAAGATGGCGTAGTGATCCTGGCCGCCCAGGAAGGGGTTGGGAGTGCCGCCGTTGGCCAGGATGGTTTCCACGGCCTTGGCAGAACCAACGAAGTCACCGCTGTCAGCAGCGTACTGCACCAGCCAGTCTTCATTCAGGGAGAAGAAGTAGATCAGGTCGTGCATAGCGGCCTTCTTGGCATCGTCAGCCTGCGCAGCCTTGGCAGCGTTGATGGCCATCCAGGTGCCGCCCCAGCTGTAAGCCACAGGGCCATCCACCAGGCGCCAGTCGCCATAGGTGCCGTTTTCGGTAGCGTTCTTGATGTTCTCTTCGGAATCGGGGTTCTCAGCGTCCCAGCCGGCCACGCAGTTGGGCTTCAGGGTGTAATGCAGGCCCCAGGTGGGCAGGAAGTAGCACAGGGTTTCCACTTCGCCGCGCATACCGGCGAACCAGGTCTCGGCCCAGGCAGCGCCCTTGTGGGTCAGGTCATCTTCAAACAGGGTCTTGCTCAGTTCTTCGAAGTCGAGCAGTTCGTCGTCGATGACCAGCTTGCCATCCACAACCCAGGGCTGGCTGCGCTGATACTGATAAGCGTTCCAGATGTCGCCGTCGCCGATGACCATCTTGCAGGCGCCTTCAGACTTTTCCTTCAGTTCTTCGGCGGTTTCGAGGAAGGTGTCCCAATCGCAAACCTTGGCCTGGAATTCTTCGGGGCTGGTGACGCCCAGATACTTTTCAGCCAGGGAAGCGCGATACATCAGGACGCCGGGGGTGGACTGCCAGGACAGGCCCTTCTGAACGCCGGCAGCGTTCTGGCCGATCTGAGCCATGACGGGGAACGCGGTGGACAGTTCTTCATCGGTGAAGCCGATGGACTTGAGGTCGCCGGTCCAGTCCATTTCCACATAGTGCTTCACGAAGGCAGCTTCCAGGGTGAAGATGTCGGGAGCTTCTTCGCTGGTGGGGTTGGCGCCCAGCAGGTTGTCCACCTTGTTTTCATAGGCGCTGCCATCGGTGGGATAAATCTGGAATTCGATTTCCAGTTCGGGATGATTGGGCAGATAATACTTTTCGATCATGCCCTGCAGTTCGTTGGTGAAGGACCAAACGACCAGCTTGATCTTGTCTTCCGCGCTGGCAAAGCTGATGCAGCCAAGCATCATCATGAGAGCCAGAACCAGAGCAAGAGCCTTCTTCATACGGGGTTCCTCCTTTTTTTCTTTTGCGGCTTTGCCGCATTATTCTTACAGCGTTTGCACGCTGATAAGATCACATGAATACCCATCATAAAATGCGGAAGCATTTCTTCCGTTTCATGTCGCTTTTCTTTTAAACCCGGAATGTATTGTAGCACATTCGCTAAAAAAAGTAAATAATATTTTTCTCTTTTTTCGGAGAAAAGCAAATAATGAAAAAAGAAAAGCAAAAGATGAGCTATTGCAAAAAGCCGGAAAAAGCGCTGTAAATGACATGAACGATCATGTAAACAGGAGCCGTCAGGATGGCGCGTCTGCTGCTTTGTGTTGGGATAACGGAGGCAGGACGCCCAAATTATTAAAAATATCTTGCTTTTCTGTGCCATATCTTATACAATAAATATGGAAGACGATGGCAGTTTTTTGGTGCGTTTCATGGTGCGGATGGATTTGTTCTATCCGTCAAGCCGTACTGGAAGCGCGTTCTGACTGCGCTGTCCATTCCGGCTGCGACAACTTACGGGCCTACGATTTCTCCCGGCCTATACCGCTGGAGAATTTGTACAAAAATATGAAAATCAGGCATCATAAACAAAGGAGGAGTTCCCCATGCAATTCGGTTTCTTTGACAACGCGAAACGCGAATACGTCATCACCGATCCCCGCACGCCCATGCCCTGGGCCAACTACCTGGGCTCGCCGGAGTACGGCGCCATCGTGACCCAGAACGCGGGCGGCTACAGCTTCGTCAAGTCCGGCGCGGCGGGCCGCATCCTGCGCTATATGTTCAACCAGTTTGACGAGCCGGGCCGCTATATCTATCTGCGCGACCAGGACAGCGGCGATTTCTGGTCGGCCTCCTGGCGGCCCGTGGAAAAGGATTTGAAGGAATACGACACCATCACCCGCCACGGCACCAGCTACACCGAGATCGAAAGCGAATATAACGGTATCGCGACCAAGGCGCTGTATTACGTGCCCCTGGACGCTACCCACGAGGTCTGGCGGCTGACTGTTACCAATACGGGCGACGAGCCGCGGAAGATTGGCGTGTTCGGCTACTGTGAGTTCACCACCGAGAGCTTCTACACCCAGGATCTGGTGAACATGCAGTACACCCAGTTCATCACCGTCACCGAGTTCCACAAAGATCATATCCTGGAGCGCATCAACCAGTTCTGCCATGTGAACCCCGACGGCAGCAACGGCAGCGAGCGGTTCTTCGGTCTGGCGGGCGCGCCGGTGGAAAGCTACACCGGGCGGCGGGAACGCTTCCTGGGCGTGCACCGCTTCAATTGCCCCCAGGGCGTCATGGACGGCAAGCTGGACGACAGCCTGAACTTTAACGGCAACCCCTGCGGCGCGCTGCAAACCACGCTGGAGCTGCAGCCCGGCGAAAGCCGCGCTGTCGCCTTCATCCTGGGCCAGAAGACCGAGAAGGAAGCGGAAGCGCTGGTCAAGCGCTACAAGGACACCGCCTATGTGGTGGACGCCGAGCTGCGCACCCTGATCGACTACTGGCACGGCAAGCTGCGCAACCTGACCATCCACACCCCCGACGACAATCTGAACACCATGGTGAACACCTGGAACGCCTTCCAGTGCTTCACCACCTTCGTGTGGAGCCGCGCGGCCAGCCTGATTTACTGCGGCGAGCGCAACGGCTACGGCTACCGCGACACCGTGCAGGATATCCAGGGCATCATCCATCTGGACCCGGAAATGGCCAAGGACCGCATCCGTTTCATGCTCTCCGCCCAGGTGCATCACGGCGCGGGCCTGCCGCTGGTCAAGTACACCCACAACCCTGGCCATGAGGACACCCCCGAGCAGGACAGCTACGTCAAATCCACCGGCCATCCCGCGTACCGCGCCGACGACGCCATGTGGCTGTTCCCCACGGTGTATAAGTATATCGCCGAAACAGGGGACAAGGACTTCCTGAACGAGGTCATCCCCTTCGCGGATTATGACGAGGGCACCGTGATCGAGCATCTCAAGCGCGCCATCGACTTTACCATGCACCACCTGGGGGCCCACGGCATGCCCGCCGGCCTGCACGCCGACTGGAACGACTGCCTGAAGCTGGGGGCCCAGGGCGAAAGCAGCTTTGTGGCGTTCCAGTTCTATATGGCGCTGCGGCAGTTGGACGAGCTGCTGCCCGACACCGCCGAGCACAAGGAATACAAGGCCTGGCTGAAAGCCACCCGGGAGAACCAGCTCAAGCTGATCAACGAGCACTTCTGGGAGGACGACCGCTTCCGCCGGGGCTACACCCAGGAGGGTGCGGTCATCGGCTCCAAGCACGATCCCGAGGCCGCCATGTGGTTAAACCCCCAGAGCTGGTGCGTCATCTCCGAGGCCGCCACGAAGGAACAGGCCGAGAAGAGCATGGAGACCGTGTATCAGCAGCTCAACACTCCCAACGGCATCGAGCTGATGACCCCCTGCTACCGCCAGCACGCCTTCGACGGCGCGGCCATGCTGCTCTTCAACCCCACCACCAAGGAAAACGGCGGCATCTTCTGCCAGGCTCAGGGCTGGGCCATCCTGGCCGAAGCGCTGCTGGGCCACGGCGACCGGGCCTTTACCTACTTTAAGGAGTCCTGCCCCGCCGCCTACAACGACCGGGCCGAAGTCCGCGAGGTGGAGCCCTACGTGCATTCCCAGTTCATCGAGGGCCACGAGACGCCCCAGCCCGGCCGCGCCCACGTGCACTGGCTCACCGGCACCGCCTCCACCGTTATGGTGGGCATGGTGGAAGGCATCCTGGGCCTGCGTCCCACGCCCGACGGCCTGCGGATTTCTCCCGCTATTCCCGCTGCGTGGGACGGCTTTACCATGGAAAAGACCTTCCGCGGCAAGCGCCTGCATATCACCGTGGATAACAAAGCCCATCACCAGGGCGGCGAAAGCAAGACCCTGCTGAACGGCCGGGAAATCCCCGGCGGATTGCTGACCGACGCCATGCTGAAAGACGGCGACCAGATCACTGTGGTGATGTAATAGAACATAAAAAAGCAGCCCATGGTTCTGCAATGGAACCATGGGCTGCTTTTTTATGAATGAATCAATCGTCCCACAGGGTAGCAATCAGGTGTTCGATGGCGTCCTCATCTTCGATGATTTCGTATTCGTCAAACACTTCCAGCTGCCAATCCACAAAGGCCATCAGCAGCTCATCCTTCGTGCCCTCCATGCCGTCGGTGTAGGCGGCTTGCAGCTTTTCTTCCAGCAGCCAATCGCAGGAGCGCTCCAGCAGCACATCCCAGGTGAGGCCAAAGGACGCGAAATACCGCGTGACGGTTTCCTCCGGGTCATCGGCGGGTTCGTAGTTCCCGGCGGGCAGGTACGCCATACCGTTATCGCTGAACGCGATGTCACGGTAACGCTGCCATTCCGCGTCGGCGTCCTCCCGGGCGGCGAGCAGGTCGTTTTCATCCAGGGCAATACCGTATTCCGTCGCCAGATTGCGGATCACGATCCGGTCCTCCAGCGCGAACACCACCTTGTCCATTTCGTCCTCGATGGTGAGGGGGTCCACAATGTCCAGCGCATACCCATATCCCGCGCATTGCAGCGCGCCCAGGAACAATTCCAGCCGCACAGCCTGCTTTAGCTCCGCACGGGTGATTTCATTCCCGTCCACCGAAATCACGGTTTCCTCAGCAAGCGCCTGCGACAGCAGACACACCAGCGCCAGCAGCGCGCACAGCAGTCGTTTTATCATGGCTGATGCTTACGCGGCAATCGCTTTGATGGTGCCCTTTTCCACGTCGCTGCGGAAAAAGAAGCGGATCGTGCCGTCGGCATACTTCACGCTGATTCTTCCATACACAGGCAGATTGACAACGATCCCTTCACCGTAAGGCGTGGACACCTTTGCGCCGCGAACGATATTCAACATCTTGTTTTCCTCTCTTCTTTGCACCCACAATCCGTGGTGCTTTTTTCAACCGGGATGATTCTATCACGGTGAAAAAGGGAACGCAATGGCGAATTCGGGACGGAAAAATCCATGTTCGGCGCAAACCTTTATGTGACAAGGATTTTACGAAATTGTATTTTTTTCGTGTCGATTGTGTGTAATTTTTGGAAAATCAGGGAGTAGGCGCATCACAGCTGAAACAGCGTGACCTGGTTCGTTTCCGCCAAATCCTTCAGGCACCCGTGCTCCCGCAGCAGATCCAGCACGGCACTGCTGACCTTGCCCCGGTTCTTCAAATCCTCCACGGAGATGAAGGGAGTGCTGCGGGCGTCCACGATGCCCTGGGCCGCGGCCTCGCCCAGGCCGCCCAGAGCTGTGAAGGGAACCCGCAGGCCCTTGTCGCCCTCGGGGATAAAGCGCTTCACGTCGCTCTTGTACAGGTCGGCAGGCAGGAAATAGAAGCCCCGGGCCATCATTTCCAGCACCAGCTCCATGGCGGTGATGGAATCCTTGTCCTTGGCGGTGGTTTTCTTTTCCTGGTCCAGCTGATACATTTCCTTGAGCTTCTGCCGAAGCTGGTCGATGGGCAGGATCATGGTGCAGGCGTCGAAGCCATCGCCGCGGATGGTGAAGTAGGCAGCGTAATAGGCCTGGGGATAGTACACCTTGTAATATGCCACGCGCAGGGCCATGGTCACATAGGCGGCGGCGTGGCCCTTGGGGAACATGTACTTGATCTTCCGGCAGCTTTCCTCGAACCAGGCGGGCACGTTGTGCTCGTGCATGGCGTCAGCCATTTCGGGCTTTAGGCCCTTGCCCTTGCGGACGAACTCCATGGTGTCAAAGGCCATTTTCGCGGGCACGCCCTGCTGCATGAGCTGGTTCATGATGTCCTCGCGGGTGCATAGGCATTGCGACAGGGGCACGATGCCCTTGTCGATCAGGTCCTTCGCGTTGCCCAGCCACACGTCGGTGCCGTGGCTGAGGCCGGAAATGCGGATCAGCTCCTGCATGGTGGAGGGGTGGGTGTCCTCCAGCATTTGCCGCACGAAGGCCGTGCCGAACTCGGGCACGCCGAAGGTTCCGGTATTGCAGTTGATTTCCTCCTTCGTCACGCCCAGGGCCTGAGGCGAGGAGAACAGGCTCATGACGCCCTTGTCGTCCAGGGGGATCTTGCGGAAGTTGACCCCCGTCAGCTCCTCCAGCATATGCAGCATGGTGGGA
Source organism: uncultured Eubacteriales bacterium (assembly GCA_900320085.1). Lineage (GTDB taxonomy): Bacteria > Bacillota > Clostridia > Christensenellales > Aristaeellaceae > RUG563. The sequence continues at coordinate 22,113 of ONRC01000001.1, read as the reverse complement.
TCGTCGTGGCCCAGAATGTCCAGCTTGACCAGGATGTCGTGCATGGAGTTGAAGTCGTAGTGGGTGGTGATGGTCTTGGATTCGGTGTCGTCAGCGGGATGCTGCACGGCGGTGAACTGACAGATGTCGTACTCCTGAGGCAGTACCACCATGCCCGCCGGGTGCTGGCCGGTGGTGCGCTTCACGCCCACGCAGCCCTGGGCCAGGCGCTCTTTCTCCGCGTCGGAGACGGTGAGATTTCTTTCTTCCAGATACTTTAAAACATACCCGTAGGCCGTCTTATCGGCCAGGGTGCCGATGGTGCCGGCGCGGAACACGAATTCCTCGCCGAACAGCTCCTTCACGTAGTTGTGCGCCGTGGGCTGGTATTCGCCGGAGAAGTTCAGGTCGATGTCGGGCACCTTGTCGCCCTTGAAGCCCAGGAAGGCTTCAAAGGGAATGTCGAACCCGTCCTTGACCAGCGGGTTGCCGCAGACGGGACACTTTTTGTCCGGCAGATCCACGCCGATGGTGTACTGGGGCGGGATGTCAAAGTCCGCCTTGCGGCAGGTTTCGCACCGGTAGTGGGGTGGCAGGGAATTGATCTCCGTGATGCCCGTCAGGAACGCCACAAAGGAGGAACCTACGGACCCGCGGCTGCCCACCACGTAGCCGTCCGCCAGGGATTTTTTCACCAGCTTCTGGGCAATGGAATACAGGGTGCAGTAGCCGTAGCCCACGATGGCGTTCAGCTCCTTGTCGATACGCTTTTGCACGATCTCGGGCAATTCGTCGCCATACAGCCGATGGGCGGTACCGTAGGTAAGGGACTTGATATCGTTTTCCGCCTCGGGCCAGAAGGGGGAAAAGGTGGTTTTGCCCTCCGGATGCTTGGGGAACAGGCGCACGTCGCCCACGCGGGACGCGATCAGTTTGGGGTTTTTGATGACCACCTCGTAGGCTTTTTCCTTGCCGAGATAGGAGAACTCCTTCAGCATCTCGTCGGTGGTCTTCAAGTACAGCGGGGGCTGGTGGTCGGCGTCGTCGAAGCCCTGGCCCGCCTGGATGATGGAGCGGAAGATGGCGTCCTCGGGGTCGAGGAAATGCACGTCGCCGGTGGCGCAGACGGGAATGCCCAGGCGCTCGCCCAGGCGCACGATGCGGCGGTTGAACTCCCGCAAATCCTCTTCGCTTCCGACCCGGCCTTCCCGCAAAAGGAATTCGTTATTGCCGATGGGCTGGATTTCCAGATAGTCATAGAACCGGGCGATCTTGGCCAGCTTGTCGTCCGTCGCTCCGTCCACCATGGCGGAGAACAGCTCGCCGGATTCGCACGCGCTGCCCACGATGATGCCCTCCCGGTACTTTTGCAGCACGGCCCGGGGAATATGGGGCTTGCGCTTGAAGTATTTCAGGTGGCTTTCGGAGATCATGTGGTTCAGGTTGGTCATGCCGTCCTGGGTGGCGGCCAGCAGCACGATGTGCCAGGAGTTGCCCAGGGTGTAGCCGGTGGACACGTTGTTCAGATCGCTTAAAGTCTCCGCGCCCTTCTTTTTCGCTTCCTCGATCATCCGGGCCAGGCATTGGGCCGTGGCGGCGGCATCGTTGACGGCGCGGTGGGCGTCCTTGAGGGAAACGCCCAGGTGCTTGCACACCGTGCCCAGGCGATGGGATTTCAGGGTCGGATACAGCTTCCGGGCCAGGGTCAGGGTGTCCAGGTGGGGCACGTCGTACTCCATGCCCAGGCGCTTTAATTCGCTGTCCAGCACGGCGCAGTCGAACTTGGCGTTGTGGGCCGCGATGGGACAGCCGTCCATAAAGGCCAGCAGCTTGGGCATGGCCTCGGCAATGGTGGGCTGGCCCCGCAGCATCTGGTCGGTGATGTGGGTGATTTCGGTGATCTTGGCGGGCAGCAGCATCCCGGGGTCGATCAGCTCCCCGTAGCTGTCCACCACCTGGCCGTGGGCCAGCTTCACCGCGCCGATTTCGATGATGCGGTCTTTGGCGGTGTTCAGGCCGGTGGTTTCAAAGTCCAGCACGATCACGGGGGTGTCGATGGGCAGATCCTCCTGCTTGCCGGTCACCACCTCGTCGTCGTCGGTGAGGTATCCTTCCACGCCGGGCAGGAGCTTAATATTATTTTTCTTTGCCGCGCCGAAGGCTTCGGGGAAGGCCTGCACCACGCCGTGGTCGGTGACGGCAATGGCCTCGTGGCCCCACTTGGCCGCCCGCTCGATCAGCGCGGTGGCGGAGGACACGGCGTCCATGTTGCTCATCTGGGTATGCAGGTGCAGCTCGATCCGCTTTTCCTCGGCGGTGTCCATGCGCTGGGGCAGCTCGCAGGAGGAAATGTCCCGGGCCATGACCACGGTTTCGTGGGAGAACTTGTCATACTGGGTGTCGCCGCGCACCAGGATGCCCATGCCCGGCTTGATGGCTTTCACCACGTCCTGCACCTTTTTCCGTTCCTCGTCGGTGATAGGCGCGGGTTCCTCGTCCTTGCGGGCGCGGGCGTGGTAGCGCAAAAACGCCTTCACGCGGATGGTGGAGGTAAAGTCGGTGACCAGGAAGGACAGCAGCACCATTTCGCCGCCGGAGATTTCCTTGTCCTCGCAGGACAGCACCTTGCCCCGGATGACCACCAGGCCGGTGTCGTCGGTCAGCTCGCGGATGGGCACCGGCGGATCGTTGATGGCGCGGCCCTTGATCTTGGGGTCCTTTTCCTTGGGCTTTTCGGGGGCCTTGGCGGTGATTTCCTCGTACCGCTGGGCGCGCTCCGCCGCCACGCGGTCCTGGCGCTCCCGCTCCTGCTGAATCTCCCGCAGACGCTTTTCCTCATCGCCGCACACCCGCAGCGCCACCTCCGTGTCCAGCCGGAACACATCGTGAATCACCGGGCCCAGCTTATTCGGAATGTCCTGCTTTAACATATATTGGTAGGAGAATTCGTCGGGCACCTCCAGCGTCACCCGACCGTTGCCCGGCACCCAGCGCATGTCAAACTCCCACGACGCCAGCGCGGGGAAATGGCGGATGAGATAGTGGTTCAGCGGCGCGCAGTACTTGTCCGGGTTTTGCAGAAACTCCTTCGCCAGTCCCGGGCTTGCTACCCGCAGCGAAAAATTCAGTCCCGGAAACGCCCGGCCCAGCGCGTTTTTCATCAGCAAAAAGCCCTTCTCTCCGATCAGCACATCGGAGAGAAAGGAGAAATACGCCTTGTTCTCGCTCTTGGAAAACCGCACCCGCTCGATGGCGATCTTCCCTTCCGTTTCCGGCAGCGCCTGCGTCACGCTGCGGAGCAGTTCTTCGTAGGTCATGGCTTTTGTTCCTTTGCGATTGGAGTTAAGATCGGATCGCTTATAAGCGATTTAAATACTCCCTCACCGCCTGGCTCATGGCTTCGCCCAAATCGCCGGTGAGCTTGCGCACGAACTGGCCCTTCACGTACAGCGCGCCGCAGTCCTTGCCGCCGCAGAGGGCGATGTCCGCGTCCCGGGCCTCGCCGGGGCCGTTGACCACGCAGCCCATGACCGCCACGGTGATGGGTTCCTCCACCCCGGCAAACTCCTTCGTCATACGTTCGGCTACGGCTTCCACGTTGATCTGCGTGCGGCCGCAGGTGGGGCAGGACACGAAGCGGATGCCCTTGCGCAGGTCCAGCGCCCGCAGGATTTCCAGCGCGGCCTGGGGCTCGTGCACCGGGTCGCCGGTCAGGGAGACGCGTACAGTGTCGCCGATGCCGTCCAGCAAAAGGGAACCGATGCCGATGGCGCTTTTCACCGTGCCCTGGCCCGGCAGTCCCGCTTCGGTCACGCCCAGGTGCAGCGGATAATCGCAGGCCTGATGCATCAGCCGGTAGGCCTGAACGGTCAATGGCACGTCGCTGGCCTTGAGCGAAATCACGATGTCATCAAAGTGCGCTTCCTCCAGCAGCTTCACGTGGCGCAGCGCGCTGTCCACCATGCCCTGGGCAGTCAGCCCGCCGTATTTGGCAAGAATGTCCTTTTCCAGGGAACCGGCGTTCACCCCGATGCGGATGGGCACGTGGTGGGCCTTGGCGCAGTCCGCCACCCGGCGCACCTTGTCTGCCCCGCCAATGTTGCCGGGGTTGATGCGCATTTTGTGGATGCCGTTCTCCATGGCGGCGATGGCCAGGGTGTGGTCAAAGTGAATGTCCGCCACCAGGGGCACCGGGCTGGCGTCCACCAGTGCGCGAACCGCCCCGGCGCACGCCCGGTCGTACACCGACACGCGCACCAGGTCGCACCCCGCCGCTGCCAGCCGCTTGATCTGATCCAGGGTGGCGGGCACGTCCCGGGTGTCCGTGTTGGTCATGGATTGAATGGAGATCGGGGCCCCGCCGCCGATCAGTACGCTGCCTGCGCGGACTTGCTTGGTCATAGCTGTGGTTCCTCCGTGTTTTCGGAATAGGAAGTGGTTAATGAAATGCAATGGTATGCTTCATTTTGAATGTCTATTGAAATATCCGCACAATATCCTTATAGGTCATAATGATCATAAGCCCAAACAGCAGCACATATCCAGTCAGGTGCACATAGGCTTCCACCTTTTGCGGCACCGGCTTGCGGCGGATGCCCTCCACGATCAGGAACAGGATGCGGCTGCCGTCCAGGCCGGGGATGGGCAGCAGGTTGAACAGGCCCAGGTTCACGGAGATGAGCACCAGCAGCTCGCCATAGGTGATCACCGCGTCGCGCCAGCTGGCCTCCGCCGAACGCTGGGTTTCCTCCGCGATCATGGTCACGATGCCCACCGGGCCGCTGGTCTGATCCAGCCCCGCGCCGGTGGTGATCAAATCTTTGAGCGACCGCAGGATGGCCCCACCCGCCGTGACGCAGTAGGAAGCGCCCAGCTCGAACGCGCGGGGGAGACTGATGCCGGTGTAGCCCGGCACATAGCCGGAGTTCAGCGTCACGCCAATGAGATAGCGATTCAAAGAAGTGTCAAAGCGGGGCATGAGCTGGAAGGTGAGCGTTTCCTCTCCGCGCCGGGCGGTGACGGACAGCGGCTGATCGCCGTATTGGTCGATCAGAGCGCTCAGGCGCAGGCTGGTTCCGTCGTCGGTGACGCCCAGGGCGTCCTGGCCGTTGACGGCGGTCAGACGGTCACCGGGCTGGATGCCCGCCTCGGCCGCGGCCCCGGCGCTGTCCACCGTGACCACCTGGGGGTAATCGGCGTAGCGGCCCTGGGTGTCTTCACCTACCATGCCGAACAGCCCCGCCGCCACGATCAGCGCCAGCACAAAGTTCATGCACGGGCCCATGAACACGGTGACGATCCGCCGCCACACGGCAAAGTTGCCAATGGCGCGGGGGTCGTTCTTGGCTTCGCTGCCCTCGGCGTCGTCCTCGCCGTAGAACATGCAGTAGCCGCCTGCGGGAATGGCGCGCCAGAAAAACTGGGTTTCGTGTTTTTTGCTTTTCCATTTCAAAATCTGCGGGCCGAACCCGATGGCGAATTCCTTCACCGGGATGCCCGTCAGCCGCGCCGCGAAAAAGTGGCCGGCTTCGTGGATCGTCACCATGATGCCCAGCATCACGATGGCGGCAAGGATGTAGAGGATGTTCATGCGATGCTCCTTTTTTTATTAAGGCAGTAGGGATTCGCTTAAAAGCCTTCCCCTTGAGGGGAAGGTGGGCCGCGAAGCGGCTCGAATGAGGTGATTGCTTGCCTCTGAACAAGGACTTGAATGCTCGCGAACTCTTCACCTCATCAGTCAGGCGCGAATTGACTTTCGTATTCTTACAATCTTGGTTCCGCGCCTGCCAGCTTCCCCTCAAGGGGAAGCCTTTTGGAGGCTCCTAATTAAGAATTTTCTTGTTTTATCATGTTTTTTGCAGTCTCCCTCGCCAGGGCGTCCGCCCGGTCAATGTCGTCCAGGGAGCGGGCGGGAAGGGAAGCGTGTCTTTCCAGCGCTGCGGCGACGATTTCGGGGATGCGGCCGAAGGGGATTTTCCCGGCCAGGAAAGCGTAGCAGGCTTCCTCGTTGGCGGCGTTCAGTACGCAGCAGGCCGCGCCGCCCTGACGCAGCGCGTCGTAGGCCATGCGGATGGCGGGGAATTTTTCCGGGTCGGGCCGCTCAAAGGTCAGCGTGCCCACCTGGAACAGATCCAATTCCCTGCCGCCGGTGGGCAATCGGTCGGGATAGCTCATGGCATAGAGGATGGGCACCTTCATGTCCGGCGCGCCCAATTGGGCGATCACCGCGCCGTCGGCAAATTTGACGGCGGAATGGACAATACTTTGCGGGTGCACCACGACTTGAATCTGTTCGGGCCGGGCATTGAACAGCCATTTGGCCTCGATGATTTCCAGGGCCTTGTTGAACATGGAGGCCGAGTCGATGGTGATTTTCGCGCCCATGTTCCAGGTGGGATGGCCCAATGCCTGCTCCACCGTGGCGGTGCGGATGCGCTCCTTGTCCCAGGTGCGGAAGGGACCGCCGGAAGCGGTCAGCAAAATCTGCTCGTATTTGTTGGGCCCCGCGCCTTGCAAACACTGGAAGATGGCGCTGTGCTCGCTGTCCACGGGCAGCAGCGTGCCGGGCGGACAGGCGTTCATCACCATTTCACCCCCGGCCACCAGCGTTTCCTTATTGGCCAGCAGCACCCGCTTGCCTGCCGTCCGCGCGGCCATGACGGCCTTGAGTCCCGCCACGCCCACCACGGCGGCCAGCACGTCCTGCCCCTCGGCCTCCTGCGCCACTTCCTCCAGGGCATGGGGGCCGAAGCGGAATTCACAGAAGGACAGGTCAGCGGGAATATCCACCGGCTGATCGTTCCCTGTCAGCGCCGCCAGCCGGGGCCGCAGAGCGCGAACCTGCTCAAACAAAAGCGCCGCGTTTTTGTGGGCGGTCAGGGCCGTCACAAAAAAGCGGTCGGGATGGAGCTGGATCACTTCGATGGCCTGCTTGCCGATGGAGCCGGTGCTGCCCAGGATGGCGATGCCGCGCCGCATACTTGATTACCTCGCTTTTTAAGGAATTTAAAGGACGGGAACGCGGAGAAAGAGACGAGTGTACAGAGCGTAGAGTCCAGAGTACAGATTTTATATAGTCGGCCGCAATTGAAAGCTGTCATGATGACAGGCTAAAATCATCTGAACTCTGTACTCTGTACTCTGCACTCACGTCTCTCAAATCGCAAACGCTCCCGCGCACAGATTGAAATACACATACATGATCACCGTGGACCAGTATACGCTGTCCAGCCGGTCCATCATGCCGCCGTGGCCGGGGAAGATGTTGCTGAAATCCTTGACGCCGCAGTGGCGCTTGATAAGGGAAGCGAACAGGTCGCCCATCTGTCCGGCAATACCGCCCAGCAGCCCCAGGATGGGGAAGTGCCAGAAGGGCGGAATAGGCTTATACAGCGAAAACGCCGCGGCCGTCAGCATGGCCCAGACGATGCTGCCCACCAGTCCCGCAATCGCGCCTTCCACCGATTTATTGGGGCTGACGGCGGGGCACAGCTTGCGCTTGCCGAACCGGCTGCCGATGAAATAAGCCAGCGTATCGCCGAACAGCGGCACGCCGAAGGCCAGCACCATCAGCAGGTTTTGGTTGTACTGCCCCGGCGCCTTTTGCAGGCCCAGCATGCACAGCCCCGGCAGCAGCACGCTGACCAAGGGCAGGGCGGAGATTTCGATATCCTCCAGCTTGGGTTCTTCCCGGAAGATGACCACCATGGCGATCAGCATGAACGCTCCGCCAATCAGCGGCATCAGCAGCGACACGCTGCCCACAAAATGAAACAGCGGGATGGATAAAAGCACGCACAGCCAGCAGGGCCACTGCACCGGGCGGTGCCCGGCCTGAGCCGTGGCCCGGATCATTTCATACATGGACATGCAGATGGTGACCATATAGGGGACGGAAAACCAAAGCCCGCCGCCCCACAGGGCCAGCACCAGAATTCCCACCAAAGCAACGCCGGTGATAATACGCTGGGTCATGAATTGCGTCCTCCAAAGCGCCGGTCACGGTGCCGGAACGCGTCCAGTGCTTCGTGATAGGCGGCCAAATCAAAGTCGGGCCAGAGCACCGTGGGAAATTCAAATTCCGCGTAGGCGCACTGGAATAATAAGAAATTGCTCAGCCGCATTTCCCCGCTGGTGCGGATCAGCAGGTCCACGTCCGGCTGGCCTTTTGTATACAATTCGTTGGCGAAAGCGGCTTCGTCAATGTCTTCGGGTTTGATTTCGCCCCTGACCGCTTTTGCGGCCAGGGCCTGCGCCGCGCGGGCCAACTCCGCCCGGCCGCCATAGTTGATGGCGATGTTCAGGTTCAGGCCGGTATTGTCTTTCGTGCGCTCCTCGGCGTTGTACAGCGCGGCCCGCTGCTTTTCGGGCATCCCGTCTTTATCGCCCAGGATGCGGATGCGCACGTTCTTTTCGTCCAGCTCGTCGATTTCTGAGGTAAAATATTCCAGCAGCAGCCCCATCAGCGCTGACACCTCTTCCGGCGAGCGCCGCCAGTTTTCGGTAGAGAAGGCGTAGAGGGTCAGGGACTCGATGCCCAGGTCACTGCTTTCGCGAATGATGGCGCGCAGGGTTTCCACGCCCTTGCGGTGGCCCAGGGCGACCTGGATTTTATGCTGCTTGGCCCAGCGGCCGTTGCCGTCCATGATGATCGCCACATGGCGGGGGAGAGGCAGTTCAGTCATAGGGGGCTCCTTCTTGAAGGTAGGAAGTAGGAGGTAGGAAGTTTAGACGGCTGATATTATTGCTGTCCCAATAAATTCTTGAATTTATCCTGTAAAGAATAAAGGTATCAGTAGGGGCGGATATTATCCGCCCGAAACAAACGATATGGGAACGCCCATTTTCCGGCGTATTTGGGCCTGTTACGGCGGGCGGATCATATCCGCCCCTACGGTTTTCTGATTCATTTCGTTCTAGCTTCCATGTTTGGAATTCAAGTTTTTATTGGGGGATCAATAATGGAGGATTACTTGTTTTGGGGGATAGGAAAGCATAATAAAACCTCCTACCTCCTACTTCCTTACTCCTACCTCATCAATAAACCTCGCCACCACCCATTCCCCTTCGCGCACGGCAACGACCCGCAGAACGCCGTCCTGGCGGGTCTGGCCGTCGCGGCGGGGGGCGGCGGTGAGGGTGATTTGCGGTTTCGGGGCGTTTTCAGGGAGGGAAGAAAGGGCCGCTTTCAGTTCGCGGCCCAGTACGTCACAGGTCAAACTTCCATGATCTCCTTTTCTTTTTCCGCGGCCACCTTATCCACTTCCTTGATCTGGGCGTCGGTCAGCTTTTGCAGCTCGTCCTCGGCCTTGCGCTGATCGTCCTCGGTGATTTTGGAATCCTTCTTGAGCTTCTTGATCTGCTCCATGGCGTCGCGGCGGGTGTTGCGCATGGCCACCTTGGCTTCCTCCGCGCCTTTGCGAACCACTTTGGTCAGTTCCTTGCGGCGCTCCTCGTTCAGCTCGGGCACCACCAGGCGGATCACCTTGCCGTCATTGGAGGGATTCATGCCCAGGTCACTCTTCTGGATGGCCTTTTCCACCAGCGGAATGGCCTTGGGGTCCCACAGGGAGATGGTGAGCAGCCGGGGTTCGGGGCTGTTGATATTGCCCATCTGCTTGAGCGGGGTGGCGGTGCCGTAATAATCCACCACGATGCGGTCCAGAATCTGGGGGTTGGCGCGGCCAGCGCGCAGGGAGAGCATATCCTTCTGATAGAAATCCTTGGTCTTGATCATTTTTTCCTTGGCGTTGTCGATTACCGCATGGTACATGATTCATGCCTCCTGTTCGTGCTGTGGAATTTGTTGGTTCTATTTTACTCTGTTTTGGGGAATTAAGCAAGAGGAATTATTCAGAGTGAAGTGTGGAGCGTTCAGAGTGAAGATGAATAGGGACAATCAAGCTTGATCGTCAGCAGATGATAAAGCAAGATCGTCTTTACGCTTAACTCTTCACTCTCCAATCTTTATAGAGCTTCCTTCCCAGCATCCTTTCCGCCAATTCTGTGTTTCCTTCCATAATCGCCTTGCGGATGGCGGTGCTGGATACGCGCTGGCCGTCGGGCAGAGACACCTGAGGCACCACCGTCAGGCCGACGCCCGCTTCATCACAAAGCGCCTGCAGTTCCTTCACGCCCCACGCGCCCTTGTAGCCGAAGCGGTGGTCGTCTCCGCAGACCACGTGACGGGCGTTGAGTCGGCTCAAAATGACATCTTTGAAAAAATCGTCTCCCCGCATGTGGCGCATCTCTTCATCAAATATGCTCACGGATACGCTGTCCGCGCCGTAATGCTTTAAAAGCGCTTCCCGCTGGGGCAGGGTGGTCAGCTCAAAATCCTTGTCTCCCGGCGCGTGGTCAAACGTATGCACGCACACCGGCAGATGAAGGCGTTCTCCTTCCTGCCGCGCCGCGCGGAGCAGCGCCTGGTGGGCCAGATGCACGCCGTCAAAAAAGCCCAGGCACACCACGCAAGGCGCGGCCTTTTGCTCAGTCAGGCTTTCGCCCATGGGTGAATCTCCTTTGCTGATAAGTGGATGTAACAAACGTATTCTATCATATTTTCCGGCAGTGCGCAACTGCGGCAGAATCAGTAAATCGTCCGGATTTCGTCCGCACCCACCTGCCTGCGAAAGTCTTCCAGCCCCTGACTGTCCACCATCATCAGGTCATGAAATTTACCGGTAGCTTTGTCGATGAAGCCCACGGTCATTTCCCCGGTGCAGATGCTGCGGCGCACGGCAGGCTCCTGGGTTTTCGGGTCGTAAGAAATGGTGCTGACCGGCTTTTTACGAAACAACGGCATCTGTCTCTTCTTCCTTTCTTTATTTTATGCGCTGACTGCATCATAACATTTTATGTTGAATCTGGCAAGTAATTATCGGAATTTACATAAAACCGCATTGTCAGGAAATGCATACCGTGCTATAATGACAGTAAATCAACCCACCGAATGGGAGGAATAGAAATGAAAAGGCTGCTGGCTCTGATTCTTTTGCTGGGTTTGCTGCCGCTGAGCGGCCTGGCGGAATACAAAATAACCAAGCGGAATCTGGCGGTAAAATACGATACGGAAACACTGAAATACACCCTGGAAGAAGTGAAGCTGAACGGCACGGTCTGCTATGTGACAAAGATCTGGATGGCCGATCCCGCCCGGCAGATCAAGAAGGCCATCTCCCCCTGGCATGAAAAGCTGGCCAAGGCGGAGGATTTGGCAAAGAAAATCACCGGCGCGGCGGTCGTCATCAACGGCAGCGGGTACGTCAGCCCTACCTACCCCGAAATCCCCGACAACTACCCGGGTACCAGCGCGGATTATTACTATACCCCGCTGGGTTCGCTCACCGTGGTGGATGGGGAAGTGTACCGCAATCTGGAGGGTGTGCCCTATTACGGCCTGACCCTGGAGGCGGACGGCCTGCACATGTACGTCGGCGCGGACAATGCGGAAGTACTTGCCCACAATCCTATCCAGACCTGGAGCTTTTACGAGGGCTGCCCCATGGCGGTGAACGGGCAAAGCCTGGTGGATGAAACCTGGAAGTTCGCTACCACCCGCTATATCCGCACCATCATCGCCAAGCTGCCGGAGGAAAACACCTATGTGATCCTGACCGGTACCTCCAGCCACGGGCTGACCCTGGTGGAAGCCAACGAGTTTTTGGAAGGCGAATACCACCCCGAATGGGTCTACGACCTGGACGGCGGCCCGTCCTCCGCCCTGTTCCGCCGTTTGCAGGGAAAAAAGACCCTGAAGCTCATTTACGGCGCGGGCCAGAGGATCGTGGACGTGATGGGGTTCGTGGAATAAAAACAAAAAGAATGATGCGGTCAGCAATAATATAGGCGGTGCTACGATGCTTTATGAAATCATAAATCAGCAGATATCGATTCCCCAGTATCTGGAGTTCTTTATCCGTATCGCGGTGGCCTGCTTATGCGGGGGCGTCATCGGCGTGGAACGCAGTTCCCGTCTGAAAGAGGCGGGCGTGCGCACACATCTGCTGGTGTGCTTCTCCGCGGCGCTCATCATCATCGTATCAAAATACGGCTTTGCCGATCTGACCGATGCAGAGAAAACGGGCTTTTGGGGCGTACGCGGCGCGGACCCCTCCCGCATCGCCGCCCAGGTGGTCAGCGGTATCAGCTTTCTGTGTGCGGGCGTCATATTTAAACAGGGCTCTTCGATCAAAGGACTGACCACCGCCGCCGGTATGTGGGGAACAGCGGGCATCGGCCTGGCCTTAGGGGCGGGCATGTATCCCTTGGGTATCTTCGCCACCGTCGCGGTGGTCATGATTCAGATCATCATGCACCGTCTGCCCATTATTAACGACCAGTATCAAAACAACCATATCGAGATCACAGTGGACGATGACACAGGCTTTAGAAACGCCTTAACCAGACAGCTTGACGCATGGCACGCCCAGGTGATGGAGACCGGCATTTCACATAATCAGGATGGCACCACCTCTTATTCCATGGTAGTAAAAATGAAAAACAGCGTAACGCAGGAGGCGATTTTTGCTTTCCTGGAACAGAACAGCAGCGTAACGTACTTCCGCCAGACGACCAACGGATAACGCGCGCTTTGTTCTTCTCCCCTTGTATTTCGAGATATTGTCTGCCCGGGCCTGCCGCGTGAGCGGAGACCCATGGCGGCGGACGATGTCTTTTTTTCTTTGCGCATGGATTGACAAAATCAGCCTGATATGTTATTATGCTATCGGTTCACTACGGTAAAGTGATGAAGAAAAGAGGAGAGCTATGATGAAGAAAATGATGAAGGTATTCGCGCTGATGATGGCGGCAATGATGCTGCTGGGCAGCGCGGCGATGGCGGAAACCGATCTGGAATACGTGAAGGCCAAGGGCAAGCTGGTCGTTGGCATCACGGATTTTGAGCCCATGGATTATAAGGATGAATCCGGCGCGTGGGTCGGCTTTGACGCCGACGTGGCCAAGGCGTTCGCGGAATCCCTGGGCGTGGAAGTGGAATTCATCGAAATCGAATGGGACAACAAAATCCTGGAGCTGGACAGCAAGGCCATCGACTGCGTGTGGAACGGCATGACATTGACCGACGAAGTCAAGAGCGCCATGGAAACCTCCAACGCCTACTGCAACAACGCCCAGGTCGTTGTGCTGGCTGCGGACAAAGCGGCGGCCTATGCCGATGTTCCCTCCCTCTCCGGCCTGACCTTCGCGGTGGAAGCGGGCAGCGCGGGCGAAGCGGAAATCGACGCGCTGGGCTATAACAAGGTGGCCGTCACCTCCCAGGCCGCAGCGCTGATGGAAGTGGCCGGCGGCACCGCCGACGCCGCCGTGATCGACGCGCTCATGGCCGGTGCCATGGTTGGCGAGGGCACTAATTACGCGAACCTCACCTACTCCCTGAGCCTGAACAGCGAAGAATACGGCGTGGGCTTCCGCAAGGGCAGCGACCTGGCCGCCGCGCTGAACGATTTCTTCAAAGCCGCTTATGCCGACGGCACCCTGATTGCCTGCGCCGAGGCCTATGGCGTTCAGGCCGCGCTGATCGCACAGGAATAAAATTAATTATTATCACCATTTCTGACAGATGAGATCCTTCGCACTCGCTGCGCGAGGCTCAGGATGACAGGGGAAGACTTGCCCCTTGGCTGTCATCCTGAGGCCCGCGAAGCGGGCACGAAGGATTTTTCTTCATGATCAAGATGGAAACGAGGAAACACCATGGAACTGATTCTGCAACAAATGCCCATTGTCATCAACTCCCTGAACGTCGGTTTTTTGCAGACGCTCCGGCTGTTTTTTGTCACGCTTCTTGGCGCGGTGCCGCTGGGGCTGGTGATCGCGTTCGGCTCCATGAGCCGGTTTAAGCCGCTCAGCATCCTGAACCGGGTGATCGTGTGGATCGTGCGCGGGTCGCCGCTGATGATCCAGCTGCTGATCATTTATTATTTCCCCGGCCTGGTGCTGCATAATCCTATTTGGGGCGGTGGCGAAAGCGGGCGGTTCATGGCGGCGTCGGTGGCGTTCATCATCAACTACGCCTGCTACTTTTCCGAAATCTACCGGGGCGGCATCCAGAGCGTCCCGGTGGGGCAGATCGAGGCGGGCAAGGTGCTGGGCATGACGAAGGGCCAGATTTTCTGGCGCATCAAGCTGATGCAGGTGGTGAAAGCCATCGTGCCGCCCATGTCCAACGAAATCATCACGCTGGTGAAGGACACGTCCCTGGCCCGCATCATCGCCCTGCAGGAAATCATCTGGGCGGGCCAGGCGTTCATGAAGGGCAGCCAGGGCATTTCCGGCGCGATCTGGCCCATGTTCTTTACCGGCGTCTACTACCTGATCTTCAACGGCGTGCTGACGCTGCTGCTGGGATGGGTGGAAAAGAAGCTGAACTATTACCGATAAGGAGGGAGAAGCCATGCTGAACGCGACGAACCTGAAAAAGAGCTTTGACGGCCTGGGCGTGCTGCGGGACATCTCTCTGCAGGTGAACGAGGGCGAAGTGGTGGCCATCATCGGCAAGAGCGGCTCGGGCAAGAGCACGCTGCTGCGGTGCCTCAACAACCTGGAAAAGGTGGACGGCGGCACCATCGAGATCGACGGCCAGCCGCTGGTGAAGGATGGGGTCTACGGCGCGCCGAAGGATCAGCGCACGCTGTGCCTGAAGATGGGCTATGTGTTTCAGAATTTCAATCTGTTTCCCCATATGAACGTGCTGCGGAATTTGACGGAAGCCCAGGTCTGCGTGCTCAAGCGCGACAAGGAAAAGGCCGCGGCCTACGCCCGGGAGCTGCTGCAAAAGGTGGGCCTGGCCGACCGGGAAACGGCGTATCCCTACCAGCTGTCCGGCGGCCAGCAGCAGCGCGTGGCCATTGCCCGGGCGCTGGCCATGGACCCGGAGATCCTGTGCTTTGACGAACCCACCTCTGCCCTGGACCCCCTGCTGACCCAGGAGGTGCTGGGTGTCATCCGGGCTTTGTCCAAGGAGAAGCGCACCATGATCGTGGTCACCCATGAAATGAACTTCGCCCGGGAGGTCGCAGACCGCGTGGTGTTCATGGAGGACGGCGTGATCGTGGCCGAGGGCAAACCGGACGAAGTGTTCGACAGCGAAAAGGTCAAAGCGTTTGTGGGGCTGGGGGATTAGCAGGATGGAATCCCTGCATACCTTTTGGCCTGAAAATTGTCAGCCGCCTTTCCCTTCATGGGGGAAGGCGGCTGTTCATTCAAAAAAAACGGGCCGCCGTAACAGCGGCCCGGGATAAAACAATCCAAAGATCAGATTTCTTTCCGGCCATGCGCCTTGCGCAGGGCGTTGAATTCCTGGCGCACGGCTTGGTCTTTCTTCGCTTCGTCGGGATTGGAGAGGCGCTTTTCCTCGGCGGCTTTGGCGTCGGCCTGGCGCTTGAGTTCGGCCTGATAGGCTTCCTCGCCTTCCTCCAGGCGAATCTTTTCTTCGGCGGAAATGTATTTGCGGCCTTCGGCCAGAGCGGCGGCCTTCTGGTCGGCTACGATGGCTTCATGGTCAAACTTGCCGAACTTTTCCACACCCATGAAGATGAAGAACGCGAAGATCACCACATAGCAGAAGGTTTCCACGCCGATGAACACCCAGGGCATGGCGGAGCGGATGGCTTCGGAGGAAATGTTGTCCGCGGCGTAGCCCACGTTGGACAGCACGATGTTCAGGATGCCGGTAGCCACGCCGGTCATGCCGGCCATGATCGCGCCGTAGATGGTCATGGTCAGGCCGTCGGTGCGCTGGCCGTGGATGGCTTCCTGGTGGTCCAGCACGTCGGCTAGCAGCGCCATGCTCAGGTACATGGCGGGGGTGGAGCCCAGGGCCTTGAGGATGAAGGATACATACACCAGCACCAGGTTGGCCGGGGCGATCATGCCCAGCAAACCGCCAGCTACGGCCAGGATGGCGCCGCAGAAGATGGCCTTGCCCTTGCCGATCTTGTTCGCCAGGATGGGAGCCGCCACCATGCCAACAGCAGTGGGAATCGCGCCGATGATAGCCAGGAAGCCGGAAATGTTGCCGCCGTTGGCGATGGTGTACACGCCGTCGGCGTTGGGGAACATGGCCTGGCAGAAGTAGAGCTGGCTCACATTCTTCGCCATGCCGCCCAGCTGGAAGCAGAAGAAGAACACCATCATGATGACCCAGAACTTATCGGAGAAGCAGATCTTGGCCTGCTGGCCGATGGGCAGGGCTTTCGCAGGGGCGGCGTTTTCGCCCTGGTCCATGGATTCCTCGGTCACGCGCTCGCGGGTGAACATGAATTCCACCAGCGCGCCTACCACCGTGATGGCGGTGAGGGCAATGACGAAAATCTTCCAGTGGTTATAGGAAGCCACCGCGTCGTAGAGCACCACGCCGTTCAGGGCGTATTCGCCGCTTTCCAGCAGCACCGCGCCCTCGGGCAGGTTGGTGGTCTGGGGAACGAACAGCAGGCTCAGGAAGAAGGGCAGGATCATGGTGGAAAGGCCCATGGCCGCCAGCGCCGTGGCGTTGGACAGCGTGGCCAGCAGCGTCCTGTCCTTGCTGTTGCGGGTGGACAGGTTCACCAGCGCGGCGTGGGGCGTGTAGTACATGGGATAGGCGATGGCGAACCACAGGTTATAGCCGATGGCGATGCACACCAGCGCCAGGCCCTGGCCGGAGGTGTTGATGGTGTCCGTCGCCAGCGGCGAAATCACGAACAGGATCAGCAGCGCCAGGAAGGAAATGGGCACGGAAATCAGCAGCAGGGGACGGGCTTTGCCCGCGCGGGAGGAGCTCTTGTCCATCAGCCGCCCCACGATGATGTTGCCCAGCACGACGAAGATGACCGACACCACGGGCAGCCATTTGAAGAATTCGCTGGCCCAGGAGTTGATGTTCAGCACATCGGTCATGTACTTATTGAAGTAATTGGCCAGCACGGAATTGGCGACCAGCGCCAGGGTGGGGCCAGCCAGATAGCCGATCACGCCCTCGGGGAAGAGGGTCACGTTCGACTTTTTGATCAGGCTGGGCAGGCGGTCAAAAATGCTTTTTTTCGCTTGACTCACAGTCCATCATCCTTTCTTTCATTACTATTGAGTATACACAGAAGATGGAAATTTGTCAATTGATTCGGGGAAAAATGTACATGAAACAGGATACATGG
Source organism: uncultured Eubacteriales bacterium (assembly GCA_900320085.1). Lineage (GTDB taxonomy): Bacteria > Bacillota > Clostridia > Christensenellales > Aristaeellaceae > RUG563. The sequence continues at coordinate 4,981 of ONRC01000001.1, read as the reverse complement.
CAATATGGATTCTCAGAATGAAAAATCGCCGGAGGGAACAGGCGCTGTTCTCACCGGCGATAATATGCCAGCTATGATTATTGCATGGCCTCCTGGAAGGCGTCAAAGAACTCGGGGCAGGCCCAGGTACCGCAGGCGATCACGCGCTCGCCGTTGACGGCCATTTGCAGCACCAGCCCGGATTTTAACTGAATCAGCAGGGACTGGTTGGTTTCGCTGCCGCCTGCCCGGAGGAAGGACACGTTTTTGACCAGGATATCCACAAGCCGCTGGGCAGTGGCGGGGTCGTTGATCGCGCCGACGCCGGACAGCTCCAGCGCCACGGCGGAGGAGGCCTTCAGCGTGTCGCTCAGCTTTTCGCCGCCCACCAGCGCGCTGTCGCCGAAGGAAACGCGCTGGAACACCCGGGTCTGGCCATTCACGTTAGCAGCGGCCATGGCGCCGTTCATACCGCTGACCGCGTACACGGTTTCACCCGCCTGCACAGCGTTGGAAACGATGCCGTTCTTTCCGGCCAGGGCAGGTTCGCTGGTGAAGGTGGCGACGGTGCCCAGGCTGCTCCCCAGCAGGGAGGAAGAAATGGAGGTGGGGTTGGTCAGCATCCGATAATACCGCCCGTCCACGCAGATCAGCGGGAAGTTGCCGCCGCTCATGGGGGCCCAGATGCTGCGGTAGGAGGGATTGCGGGAGGACTTGATGGTGATGCTGCCCGGCGGCACGTCCAGGGCCAGCTTGTCGCCCACGGTCACCGTGCCCGCAGGATGGGATTCGATCAGGGGCGTTTGGATATTGGTATTCGTATTCCCTTGCAGCCTCGGCAGGGCAAAGGCGATGCCGCCCACCAAGACCACCAAAGCGCAGAAAGCGGGCACCAGGCGCTTCACCTGGAATACAGGCTTGCGGTCGTTTCTTTCCGCCGCCCGCAGAATTTTCCGCTTCAGCTGTTCATCCGCTTGAAGACCGCTGGATGCCGCAATGTCCGGCAAGGCCCGCAGCCTTTCTTCCACGTTCTTCATCGGGAACCACTCTCCTTTAATATGTCCTCTAATTTTTTCCGGCCCCGGCTCAGGCGGCTGGAAATGGTGCCCTCCGGCACCCCCAGCATCTGCGACATTTCGGCGATGCCGTAGCCCTGATAATAATGAAGCAAAATCACGTCGCGGAAATCCGCCGACAGCTTTCGGATGGCGGAAAGCAGTTCCTGCTTTTCCATCCGTTCGTTCAGCTCGTCCGGCGCGGGGGTCAGCTCCATGGCCGGACTGCCCAGCACCACCCGCTTCACCCACGCGGCGCGCCAAAGATCGCGGCACCGGTTCAGGGCCACCTTCAGCAGCCAGGCCTTTTCTTTGCCCGGCTCCAGGTCGGGGGCGTGGGTCAGCAGCCGCACGAACACATCCTGGGTCACGTCCTCGGCCTGCTGCCGATCGCCCAGATAAAAGAAGCTGACCCGCAGCACGTCGTTGGCGTACCGGGTGTAGAGCGCTTCGAACTGCTCATCGTCCATGCGGCCCTTTTGTGCCCGCTCATTCATAAAACGGAATACCTTTCCCATTTCTTGCACATAAAGCAAATTTTTTCTCGGAAAATCCGCCCGTCCGGGCAGCGCTTTTCCTTCGCCCTGATTATACTCCATCCGCCTCTGTCCGGTCAAGGGTCTGCCAATGAAACGGAAAAAATAGAACCATATGCTACAGACAATGGAAAAACAGCGCTTCATCTTGACAAAAACCGCGGAACGCGTACAATATAATGTAATCGCTATGACGGAGTTACGCTTTTCCGGCAAGCAGGCCAGAGAGTTGGCGGACGGTGCAAGCCAATCCTGCGCGGTAAAGCGGTCTCGCTCCCGAGCTGAACGCCTGAAATACTCAGTAAGGCGTTCCGGATCGCCCCGTTATCACGGCGACGGGTTTATCCTGAACCCGCAAAGAGGCCGCTGGAATAGCGGCAAATTGGGTGGTACCGCGGTAAAGAAATGCTTTATCGTCCCTGAAGCAAAATGCTTTGGGGACGTTTTTTGTAGATAGGAGGTAGGAAGTAGGAGGTAGGAGGTTTTTATAGTGTTTTCATTCGGAGAGCGACATTCGCTGAATTTATATGTAGCTATTTAACCTCCTACCTCCTACTTCCTACCTCCTACCTGAATTGATGATTGAACAGGAGGAACAGACTGTATGCGCCCCGTCACTTTTTCCGATCAAACGATGCTCACCCCCGCGGCGCGGGCCGCTGGATTCCGGCAGAAGCTGGAGGCTGCCCGAAAGCTGGATCACCTGGGATTGACCGCCGTGGAAATGCCGAAGCTGTCCGGCCAGGAAGCGGACGTGCTGCTGATGCGCTCTTTATGCTCCACGGTCAAGCGCGGCGTATTGGCCCTTCACACCGGCATTACGGTGGACGAAGTGAAGCTTGCCTGGGAAGCGGTCAAGGGCGCGGAGCAGCCCCGGCTGATCATTTCCATGCCGCTGACCAGCGCGCAGCTGGAATACATCGCCCATTTGAAACCGCCCAAGGCCATTGAACGGATCGCCGAATTGGTAAAGGCCGCGAAGGCCCTGTGCCCCGACGTGGAATTTGTCTGCGGCGACGCCACCCGCGCAGAGCTCCCTTATATGAAGGAAGCGATTCAAACCGCTGTGGACGCCGGGGCGTCCCGCGTGACCTTGGAGGATGCTGCCGGGCTCAGCCTGCCCGAAGAAATCGCCGCGCTGGTAAAGGAAGCGAAGGCAGCCGCCGGGGATATTCCCCTGTCCGTGCGCTGCGGCAACGACCTGGGCCTGGCCATTTCCTGCGCTGTGGCCGCTTTGCAGGCCGGGGCCGACGAAATCAAAACCGCCTATAACGATGAAACCGGCCTGAGCGCCGCCGCCATGGCGAAACTGCTGCGTGCCCGGGGGGCGGACCTGCAATTGGAAAGCACCCTGAACGTGACCCGGGTGGACCGCACCGCCGGGGAGCTGGACGGGCTGCTCACTGCCGCGCCGGGCAAGGTGCTGCCCACGGCGGAAGCGCCCAAGGACGGCGATGTGCCCGCTGGGGAAACGCTGGCCCAGGCCATCGCGTCCCTGGGCTATGAGCTGGACGAAGCGGACATGGCCCACGTGCAGGAGGCTGTCGAACGCGAAAGCAAGGGCCGCACTCTGAACCGGGCCGAGCTGGAGGCCATCGTGCTGTCCGTGGCCCAGCAGGTGCCGCCCACCTACCGGGTGAAGAGCTATCTGGTCAACAGCGGCAACGCTATCACGCCCACCGCCCACGTGGCGCTGGACAAGAACGGCGAAACCCTCACCGGCCTGTGTGCCGGGGACGGCCCCATCGACGCCGCGTTCCTGGCGATTGAACAGATCATTGGCCGCCATTATGAAATGGACGATTTCCAGATCGCCGCCGTGACCCAGAACCGCGAAGCCATGGGCGACGCGCTGGTGAAGCTGCGGCATGGGGGAAAGGTGTACGCCGGGAAGGGCATCTCCACCGACATCATCGGCGCGGCCATCCGGGCTTATCTGAACGCCCTGAACAAAATCGCCTATGAGGAGAAAACCGTATGAAGCTGAGTTTTTCCACGGGCGGCTGGCCCTTCTCTTTGGAAGAATGCGCGTCGCTGGCAAAGGAAATGCGCTACGACGGGCTGGAAATCTCCACCGAAAGCCTGAACCGCTTTGAGCAATCCGGCGCGCCGTTGTCCCCAGGCCGGCTGCACGACACCGTGCGCAGGCTGAATGAGGACGCCCTGTCCGTCGCCGCCCTCAAAGCGTCGGATAATTGGGAGGCCGATGAAGTCCTTGCACTGATCGCCCTGGCCCATGACCTGCGCGCGCCCTTTGTGGTGATTCCCATGCAGGAAATCGGTGATGTGGCAGAGGAAAAAATCAGCGCCGTGCTGCCGGTGGCGGAAAAAGCGGGCGTGTCCCTGCTCGTTCCCAGTGCCGGGCCTTATGCGGATACCGGCATCCTGAAAGCGCTGCTGGATGATTTCGCGTCCGACTTTCTGGGCGCTGCCTGGCGGGTACCCGCCGCCGCGGCGGTCAAGAGCCCGGAGCAGATTGTAACCGATTTGGGCGCGTACATCCGCCACGTGTACCTGTGCGACGGGACGCTGGAAAACGGCGAAATGAAAGAAAAGCTGCTGGGAGAGGGAAATTTACCTTTAAAGGACGTGTTCGCCGCCCTGCGCTCTATCAGCTTTGAAGGCTTTTTCTCTTTCGACTGGACGCCCGGCGACGGCGCGCTGGGGGACGCGGACGTGGTGCTGTCCCATTACGCCGCCCTGGCCCGGAACATCGGCAAGGACCCCCGGCGGGTGCGCCATACACTGTATGACAACAACCGGAAAACCGGCAAGTACGTTTGGAAAAAGGACATTCTGATCGAGGAAACCTTCCCCTCCCTGCTGGACCGGATGGTGGAGGAGTTCCCCGACCAGTACGCTTTCCGCTACACCACCCTGGATTACACCCGCACCTATGCCCAGTTCCGGGACGACGTGGACGAATGCGCCCGGGCGCTGATGGCCATGGGCGTGCGGCGGGGGGCCAAGGTGGCCGTCTGGGCCACCAACGTGCCCCAGTGGTACATCACCTTCTGGGCTACCACCAAGATCGGCGCGGTGCTGGTGACGGTGAACACCGCTTATAAAATCCACGAGGCGGAATACCTGCTTAGGCAGAGCGACACCCACACGCTGGTGCTGGTAGAGGGCTGGCGGGATTCGGACTACGCGGGCATCATCAAGGAGCTGTGCCCCGAGCTGGTAGGCGCCGAGCCCGGCGAACCGCTGCACATCAAGCGGCTGCCCTTCCTGCGCAACATTGTCACCGTGGGCTTTTCCATGCAGGGCTGCCTCACCTGGCCGGAATTCCTGACCCGCGCCCGCAGGACGCCCAAGGAAGCGCTGCTGCGCCGCGCCGCCCAGGTGCAGCCCGACGACGTGTGCAACATGCAGTACACCTCCGGCACCACCGGCTTCCCAAAGGGCGTC
>ONRC01000020.1 GCA_900320085.1 uncultured Eubacteriales bacterium | reverse complement strand
ACCTGCTTCTATTATAAGCAAAGGAGGCGTTCTTGTATCTTAAGTTTTTCCCTCTCACCACCTCTCGTGGTGGTTTTCTTTTTACACTAAAGTAGACAATAATCATGGGGCTGCGGCAATGCCGCAGCCCCATCGTGTTTATGACGCTTTATTCATATAACGGATACCGCTTCATCAGTTCTTCCACCTCACCGCGCACTTGCGGCACGGCGGCTTCGCCCTCCCGAAGCACCTTGGCGACCCATCCGGCGATTTTTTCCATTTCGGGCTCCTTCAGGCCGCGGGTGGTGGCGGCAGGGGTACCGACGCGGATGCCGCTGGTGACAAAGGGACTGCGGGTTTCATTGGGCACGGTGTTCTTGTTCACGGTAATGTTGGCGTCCTCCAGCAGCGCTTCCATCAGCTTGCCGGTCATTTCGGTGCCGGTAAAGTCCAGGAGCAGCAGATGGTTGTCCGTGCCGCCGGACACCATGCGCACGCCCTGGGCGCGGAAGGCGTTTTCCAGGGCCTTGGCGTTCTTGACGATCTGCTTCTGATACGCCTTGAAATCCTCCGTCATCGCTTCGCCCAGGCAGACGGCCTTGCCCGCGATCACGTGTTCCAGCGGCCCGCCCTGGGTGCCGGGGAAAATGGCCTTGTCGATGGCCTTGGCGTACTGCTCGCGGCACAGGATCATGCCGCCCCGGGGACCGCGCAGGGTCTTATGGGTGGTGGTGGTCACCACGTCGGCATAGGGCACGGGGCTGGGATGCTCACCCGCCGCTACCAGGCCCGCGATGTGCGCCATGTCCACCATCAAAAGGGAGCCCACTTCATCCGCGATTTCCCGCAGCTTTTTGAAGTCAATCACCCGGGGATAGGCCGACGCGCCGGCGACGATCAGCTTTGGTTCGTGCTTGAGGGCCAGCGCGCGCACCTCGTCATAGTCAATGGTTTCGGTTTCCTTGCTCACGCCGTAGGGAACAAAATTGAAATACGCCCCGCTCATGTTCACCGGGCTGCCGTGGGTCAGGTGTCCCCCATGGCTCAGGTTCATGCCCATCACGGTGTCGCCGGGCTTGAGCAGCGCAAAATACACCGCCATGTTGGCCTGGGCGCCGCTGTGGGGCTGCACGTTGGCATGGTCGGCCCCGAACAGGGCGCACGCCCGCTTGCGCGCCAGCTCCTCCACAATATCCACATATTCGCAGCCGCCGTAATAGCGCTTGCCCGGATAGCCCTCGGCATATTTATTCGTCAGGCAGGAGCCCATCGCGGCCATCACCGCGGGAGAAACAAAGTTTTCGCTGGCAATCAGCTCGATGTGGGTGCGCTGCCGGTTCAGCTCCAGTTCGATCGCCTGGGCGACCTCCGGGTCAGCAGAGCGGATCAGTTCCAATTCCATGCGGCAAGTCCTCCATACAGAAATATCTTCTCCAGTATATCAGCATACCAAAAGAACGGCAAGAGCGGATACAGAAAAAGTACCGTCCTGCCGGTCATTGGTTTTCGTGATGATTCAGTCAAGCTGCTTGAAAGCCATATACTTTCATTGTCATCCCGACCGAAGCGCAGCGGAGTGGAGGGACCTGACAGCAGGATATAAAGCTGCTTGTTTGACGTCATTTCTCTCAGATCCCTCGGCTTCGATTCGTCTCTGACTCATCTTCGCTCGGGATGACAATGAAGTTTCTTATTTGCCAGGATTGCTTTAACCAAGCGTCACATTCTGCATTAAGTCATCATGCAGAGAAATGCTTGCCTTTTCACTGCCGCAGGAAAGGGTGTATTCGCCCTTGAAGCCGGTGAAATCAAGGCGTCCTTCCGCGTCGGTGATCAATTGCGTATGGGTTTCCCAGTCGCCGTGAATGAGGGCTTTTAGAACTTCATAGGCAGGCTTGACGCTGTTGTCCTGGCGCAGTAGGCCGGAAGGCGCGCCGAGCCAGCAGCCGTCGGTGAAGTCCCAGGTGGTGATGGCTTCCACCAGCGGATGGGCGAAGAGGGCGGAATACATTTCCGTGATTTCTTTCGCCTGGCGCTCCTCCCCCTCCTTCGTGCTGGGCCAGGAGGGCACCTGCCAGTCGTTCAAATCCACGATGTGGGCGGGCATGAGATCGCCGGAGATGAGGGTGTTTTCGGTAAAATGGATGGGCAGGCCGAAGCGGGAGAAGCGCTCCAGCACGTCGTTCAGCTTATCCAGCCCCCAATAGCCCTGGTGCTGGTGGCTTTGGATGCCGATGGCGCTGATGGGCACGCCCGCCTCCAGCAGCCCTTCCAGCAGAATTTCATAGGAAACGCTGGTGTTGAAATCGTTGATCAGCAGGGTGGCGTTAGGGTTGCTCTCCTTCGCGGCGGCGAACACCTCTTTGACCAGGCGGATGCGGCCCAGGTCCTTGCAAATGCGGGTGACGGCGTTGTCGTACTTATCGAACACCGGCATGATGACCACTTCGTTGATCACGTCCCACATGTCCACCACGCCCTTGAAGGCGGTCACTTCCCGGTGGATGCGCTCCAGCTGGCGGCGGAGGATTTCCTTATTGTCAAACTGCATCAGCCACAGGGCGCACACCGTGTGCCAGCACAGCGGGTGGCCCTTCACCCTGACGCCCCGCGCTTGCAGCCATTTTGCTCCCGCCATGGTTTCGGCGTAAGCGGTTTGACCTTCCACGGGCTCGTAACGGCCCCAGTAAAAAGGAATGGTGCCGTAGTTGAACAGGCCCAGCCATTTTTCCATTCTGTCCTGAAGGAAGGCTTTTTTCTGTTCGTCCCGGATTTTCATTTGCGCGATGGCGTCGAACGCGCCGCAGCCGAACAGAAAGTCATGCTTGGTCTGGTCAACGCTGATTTTCCGGTTCGCCGCCGGAACGCCGTCGGCAGAAAGGATTTGGAGCTTCGCTTCCGCTTTGCGGTGATTCAGATTGTCCATCGTTTGTCCCTCCAATCAATACTGACCCCATTATACAGCAAGCCGGAAGATATTTCCACGCTTTTTTCCACGGAGCGGGGCCTCCGGCCCGCATTTTGCCTTTACTTTTCCAGGTTTCTATGATACCATAAGGGCGGAAACGACGTGACCAGAAACGTGAATACGAAAGGAAGAAAGACACATGAAAAAAGGATTTGCTGTCTTGCTTGCCGCAGCGCTGCTGCTGGCCGTCCTTCCGACGGCGCTGGCTGAAACCTGGTACTGTCCTCAGTGCGGCACCCAGAACACCCTCAATTTCTGCCCGGTGTGCGGGACGGCCAAGCCCGTTTATGGTTCTTCGCCCAGCACATGGAACGGAAACTATACCAGCTACGCTTATGTGAACGCCACGCTGAACAGCCGTCTGGCTACCCGTACCGGCCCCAGCACCAACTATGACGAGCCCGGCAGCTTCTTTTCCGCCGGACACAGTGTTTACGTACTGTCCCGCGCCTACGACAGCCGGAATAACATCTGGTGGGTGCAGGTGGAATTTCGTTACAGCGGAGCCTGGTACCGGGCTTACACAGGGGTGAAACGCTTTAACGGACTGAACCTGAACGCCATCCCCGAGGAATACCAGATCGGCGAATGCCGCCTGACGGGCAGCGTGACCGGGCGGTATGGCCCGGGGAGCAGCTATGCCGCAATCGCCCGCGCGTTGCCCGCTTACGCTTCCTGCGCCGTGTTCGGCTATGCTGACAGCGGCAGCGGCGATTATGTGCAGATCGAATGCTATGACAACGGCCTGACCCAGTACCGCCGCGCCTGGGTGCCGGTTTCCATGGTCAGCAAGCTGATCCTGTACTAAGTGGAACAAATTTAATACTTTTCTTTTTTCCCGCAGTTTGATATAATTTCATTTGATCCCATATCACCGACAAATCGTTGAAACGGAAAGTTTTTCGGCTTTCCATCTCATACAGAACGAAAACAAGCGAGGGAATCTTTCATGAAAAAACTGATGATCGGCAACGAAGCGGTGGCCCGCGGGGCCTACGAGGCCGGGGTGCGGGTAGTGAGCAGCTATCCCGGCACGCCCAGCACGGAAATCACCGAGTTCTGCGCCAAGTATCCTGAAATGAACTGCCAGTGGGCCCCCAATGAAAAGGTGGCCGTGGAAACCAGCTTTGGCGCCTGCATGGTAGGCGCGCGGGCGCTGTCCTGCATGAAGCACGTTGGCGTGAACGTGGCTGCGGACCCGCTGTTCACCGCGGCCTACACCGGCGTCAACGGCGGCCTGGTGATCGCCGCGGCGGACGACCCCTTCATGCACTCCAGCCAGAACGAGCAGGATACCCGCATGATCGCCCGCAGCGCGCACATTCCTGTCCTGGAGCCCGCCGACAGCCAGGAATGCCTGGACTTTACCAAGCTGGCCTATGATATTTCCGAGCAGTACGACACCCCCGTGTTCCTGCGCCTGACCACCCGCTTGGCCCATTCCCGGTCCCCGGTGGATGTGGGCGAACGCGCCGAGGTGCCGCTGAAGAATTATGAAAAGAACCCTCAGAAATACGTGATGATGCCCGGCATGGCCCGGAAGCGCCACGTCGTGGTGGAAGCGCGGGAAAAGAAGCTGGCAAAGGACGCCAACGAATTGCCCATCAACCGCGTCGAAATGCGGGATAAAAAGCTGGGCGTGGTTTGCGGCGGCGTGGTGTACCAGTATGTCCGCGAAGCGCTGCCGGACGCCAGCGTGTTGAAGCTGGGCATGACCTATCCCCTGCCCGAGGACATGATCCGCTCCTTCGCCAGCCAGGTGGAAAAACTGGTCGTCATTGAGGAACTGGAGCCCGTATTCGAGCGGGACATCCGGAACATGGGCATCGAAGTGTCCGGCAAGGACAAGACCGGCCTGCAGGGCGAACTCTCCGCCGCCAAGATCCGCCAGCTCTTTGGCGACGGCGCGGAAGCCCCCGCCGAAGCCGCGCTGCCCGGACGGCCTCCGGTGCTGTGCCCCGGCTGCCCCCACCGGGCCACGTTCTTCGCCATGAAGAAGCTGGGCCTGACCGTGTTTGGCGACATCGGCTGCTACACCCTGTGCGCCCTGCCGCCCATCAACCTGATGGATTCCACCCTGTGCATGGGCGCTTCCGTTGGCATGGCCCACGGCGCGGAAAAGGCCCGGGGTAAGGAATTCTCCAAGAAGGCCGTGGCGGTGCTGGGCGATTCCACCTTCATCCACAGCGGCATCACGCCCCTGGTGGACGCGGTCTACGGCGGCGCTTCCACCACCACCGTGATCCTGGACAACCGCATCACCGGCATGACGGGGCATCAGCAGAACGCCGCGTCCGGCAAAAACATCCTGGGCGACCCCGCGCCCCAGCTGAACCTGGAAGCGCTGTGCGAAGCCATCGGGGCCACCGTGCGCGTGTGCGACCCGCATAATCTGAAAGAGTTTACCCAAATACTAAAGGAAGAAACCGAAGCCGACCACGTGTCCGTGGTTATCGCGCGGCGTCCCTGCGCCCTGCTGGATAAGCGCAGGAAGGAGCCTTCCCACATCGAGAACTGCCGCAACTGCGGGGCCTGCATGAAGATCGGCTGCCCGGCGCTCATCAAGACCGACAAAGGCGTGGTCATTGACCACACCCTCTGCGTGGGCTGCGGCCTGTGCAAGCAGGTGTGCCCCTTCGGCGCCATTCAAGGAGGCGAGGAATGATGAAGAACACCAATATCATCATCGTGGGCGTGGGCGGCCAGGGCATCCTGCTCACCAGTAAAATTTTGGGCTACCTGGCGCTGGACATGGGCGAAAACGTGAAGGTCAGCGAGGTGCACGGCATGAGCCAGCGAGGCGGCAGCGTGATCACGTATGTCCGCATCGGAAGCGACGTGCATTCTCCCCTCATCGACCCCGGCGAAGCGGACTTCGTGCTTTCCTTTGAAAAGCTGGAAGCGCTGCGGGCGGAATACTTCCTCAAGAAAGACGGCGTGCTGATTTCCAACACCCAGGAGATCCTGCCCATGCCCGTCATCATGGGCAACGCCACGTATCCGCAGGTCAATCCCTCCCAGGAAAAAACCGTGCTGCTGGACGCCCTGACATTGGCGGAGGAGGCCGGGAACGCGCGCGCAATCAACATCGTGCTGCTGGGCGTGCTGAGCCGGTTTATGGACTGGCCCCAGGAAAAATGGGAAAGCGCCATCGCCGCCTGCGTGCCCGCCAAGACCCTGGAAACCAATTTGAAGGCGTTCAGGGCGGGGATGAAGGAATGAGGTAGGAAGTAGGAGGTAGGAAGTAGGAGGTAGGAGGTAGGAGGTTAGGAAGCTTTTCATTTCTTTTGCATGATTCGCTTTATCATTTCAAAAGCGCAAAGACATTATAAAACCTCCTACTTCCTACCTCCTACTTCCTACCTCCTCCCTGAAAAAACTTCTTTCCTGTTTTGCCATATTATGCTATAATGTATTTGGAGGCAGTTTTGCAGTATCGGGGAACATACATCCGGGTGGATTTGCGGGCGATTGCCGCAAACACGGCGACGCTGAGACAGGCGACAGCGCCCACGCCCCACATGCTGGCGGTGGTGAAGGCCAACGCCTACGGGCATGGGCTGGCGCAGGTAGCAAAAACCGCGCTGCTGCACGGCGCGGACTGGTTGGGCGTGGCGATTCCCGAGGAGGGCGAACACCTGCGGGAAGCGGGCGTGGCAGCGCCCATCCTGGTGCTGGGCGCGGTGAACGAGCGCGGCGCGGAAGCCAGTGCACGCAACTGCCTGACCCAGACGGTGTTCGATCCCGAGCGGGTGCGGCTGCTGGAGGAAGCGGCGGCCCGGCTGAATACGACGGTGGACGTGCACCTCAAATGCGATACCGGCATGGGCCGCATCGGTGTGCGCACGGAAGCGGAACTGCAAGAAGTGCTGAAAGCGATTGAAGCGTCTCCTCACGTGCGGCTGACCGGGGCCTTCACCCACTTCGCCGACGCGGACGGGGACAGCGACGCTTATTCCTTCAAGCAAATCGAAGCATTCGACCGGATGGTTTCGCTGCTGCCCAAAGGCATCCTGATTCACGCCGCCGCCAGCGCGGCCAGCCTGCGGTATCCCCAGGCGCGGTACGATATGACGCGGCAAGGCATTTCGCTCTACGGCTGCGCGCCGATTCCGGAAGCGCCGGAGCTGCGGCCCGCATTATCCTGGCATACGGAAATCGTGTACATCAAAGAGCTGCCCGCCGGGGCCTGCGTCAGCTACGGCTGCACCTACACAGCGAAAAAGCCCATGCGGGTGGCGACATTGCCCGTGGGCTACGGCGACGGGTATCACCGCGCCCTGTCCGGCAAAGCCTCCGTGCTGATCGGCAGGAGGCGCTGCCCGGTCATCGGCCGGGTGTGCATGGATCAGATCATGGCCGACGTGACGAACGTACCGCCCGAAGAACTGTATCTCGGCGCGCCCGTGGTACTGCTGGGCAGGCAGGGCGGCGAGGAAATCACCGCCGATGAGCTGGCCTCCTGGGCGGGCACGATCAGCTATGAAATGCTGCTGGCCGCCACGGCCAGGGTGCCCATTGTTTATCAAAACGAGGAATGAAACCGTCATGCAGAATCAATCCAAATCCGTCAAGAACAAAACGCCGCTGGTGTTTAAGCCGTATCTGAAGGGAAATCTTTTCGACGGCGCGGCTGCAAAGCGGGGCCTGCGCCTGATGGCGTATTACCTGATGTTCGCGTTCCTGTATCTGATCGTGGGCAGCGCGCTGCAGTTCGGCGGCTTCGCGGTGCGCACGGCGCTGAACCTGATCATGGTGCTGATTTGCGCCTTGATTGTATATATGGACGGTTCTCGCTTGGGTGAAAACGAAGTGGCCTTTGGCGAGATCGCTTATGCCCGCCAGGAGAGCGGCAAGCCTGTGGACGCCAAAGACAGGGAGCGCTGCTACCGCGCCGGGAAGGGCTGGATCATCGCCCTGATCGGAGCGATTCCCGTGATCCTTCTGACCCTCCCCCACGCCCTGACCGCCACCAAGCAGGTCTATATCCTGCAATCCCTGCCCCGCTGGGTGGGCGGCTACGCCAGCCAGGAGGAGATTGCCGCGCCGCTGGCCTACTACACCCGGGAAGGCGGCCTGGGCATTCTGGACATTCTGCGGATGGTGGCCCGGGTGCTGATTTTCCCCTTCGCCAACATCGCCACGGTGGACCGGCCCGACCTGCTGTTGCTCTTTGACCGGCTCAGCCCGATCCTGGCCTCCCTGCCCCTGCTGGGCTTCCCCATCGGATATCTGACCGGCCCCCGCAGCCGCGCCATGATTCATGGCGGCATTTCCAGCAGCAACAAGCGCGCCCAGCGCAAGCGCAAGAAGGCCATCAAGGCCCGTCAGGCGCGGACGCAGAAGAAGAACGAGATCATCTAAGCTGCCTTTGGCAGCTCGCGGGTGGGTATTTCATACCCCCGCGTTCCCCCCAACGGTTTTTCCTGTCGCTTCGCTCCCGGGCGGAAAAACCGCAAGGAAAGAAAATTTCTTTCAGTCATCTTCGTTCCTTCAAGAAATTTTCAGTCCTCGCGGCGTACACGCCGCCGCTGCGGATCAGAATTGGGGGGATTCTCCCCCAATACCCTCTGTATGCTAAATTCTACTATGAGTGAAAGGAAACCATGAGGATCATTGCCGGAGAAATGCGCTCCCGGAAACTGAAAGCCCCCGAGGGTATGGACACCCGCCCCACCGCCGACCGGGTGAAGGAAGCGCTGTTTTCAATCCTGGGCAGCAGGGTTTACGGGGCCAGGGTGCTGGACTTGTACGGCGGCAGCGGCGCGCTGGCGCTGGAGGCCGTCAGCCGGGGGGCGGACAGCGCGGTGGTCTGCGATCTGAGCGCCAAAGCCTGCGCGGTCATTCAGGAGAATATCGACACCCTGGGCTGCGGGGAAAAGGTCAGGCTCCTTCGCATGAAGGATACCGCCGCTCTGAGCGCTTTGCAGAAAAAGGGCGACGCTTTCGACCTGATTTTTCTGGACCCGCCCTACCGCATGTCCACCGTGCCGATTTGCCAGATGATTGTGGAATGCAATCTGTTGAAACCGGACGGCACGATCGTCGTGGAGCACGGACGGGAAACGCCGCCGGACATTCTGCCGCCGCTGACGCTGACCGATCATCGGGAGTACGGCGCGGCAGGCGTGGGCTTATACCGGCTGACAAGCGGGGAGGCGGAGGAATGACCTGCAAGTATGGCAAGCATTGCTGTCTCTACCCTGGCAGCTTCGATCCCGTGACGCTGGGCCACCTGGATATTATCAGGCGGGCAGCGGGCATCTTTGACACCGTGGTGGTGGGCGTGCTGCACAACCCGGACAAGCAGGGCTGCTTTTCCGTGGAGCAGCGGATGGATATGCTGAAACGCGCCTGCGAGGATATTCCCAACGTGGAAATTATCGCCTGGCCCGGCCTGCTGGCCCGCCTGACCCAGAAAACCGGTATCCGGGTGGTGGTGCGCGGCGTACGGAACGGCGCGGATTTGGACAGCGAAACCACCATGGCCCACATCAACGGCCAGCTGGACCCCGGACTGGAAACCCTTTTCCTGCCGGCAGCGCCCGGCCTCGCGGACGTGAGCGCCAGTATGGTACGCCAGCTTGCCCAGTTCGGCGCGGATATTTCCAATTATGTTCCCTCTCAGGTTCTGCCGGATGTTCTGGCAGCCTTTGACAAACCTTGAACCATTTATAAAGGAGGATTTGTACCATGTCTACCAATCGCCTGATGACCTTTGAACTGCTGGACCGTATGGAGCAGCTTCTGACTGAAGCCAAGGCCATTCCGCTGACCAAGAAATTCATGCTGGACAAGGAAGAATTCTCCAGCCTGATGCGCCGCCTGGAAGAAAGCATTCCCGTGGACGTGCAGAACGCCAAGACCATCATTGACCAGGAAGAAAACATCATTTCCGAAAGCAACCGCATCGCCGAAGAAACCACCCGCAATGCCAACGCCGAAGCCCAGAGCGCTGTGGAAAACGCCAAGCAGGAAGCCAACGCCATGGTAGCCGACGCTCAGTCCCGCGCCGCCGAAACCCTGCGCACCTCCACCGATCAGGCCAACGCCATGGTGGCCGACGCCCAGACCCGCGCCAACGCGCTGGTAGCTGACGCCCAGGCCCGCGCCGCCCAGATGGTGGCTGACAGCGAAATCGTGGCCCGCGCTCAGGCCGAAGCCCAGGAAATGCTGGAAAGCGCCCACCGCGACTGCGAAGCCTACACCGCCCGCGTGCACGATTCCATCAATCAGCTGATGGAACAGCTGGATATGAGCATGAGCCAGCAGGCCGAGGCCGTCCGCGCGCTGCGCCAGCAGTACGCTGGACAGCAATAAGCAAAGAAAAAGGGTTTTACTTTTAGAGTACAGAGTTCAGAGCGCAGAGTACAGGTGATACAGCTTTCACAAAAGAAGTGAAAATCATTTGACTTTATAAATCTGAACTCTGCACTCTGGAATCTGTACTCTTTTTTTGCTGATTCCTGATAAGCATAAAATTCTTTTCCGAAAGTCTCTTGACATTCTGCCGCCTGATGGATATACTATAATGGCTGTTTTGTGGTGAATTGCCTCACAACGAGCGAAACATGCCGTCAGGCATTTCGGATTTTAAAAGGAGTTGTTGTTGTCATGAAACGTACCTATCAGCCCAAGAAACGCCAGCGCAACAAGGTGCATGGTTTCCGTGCCCGCATGAGCACCAAGAACGGCCGCAAGGTGCTGGCCCGCCGCCGCAACCGTGGCCGCAAGGAGCTGACGGTCTAAGACCGCCTCTCCTCTCTTTCTTGCATGGCTTGGCCCGCCCCGCGCTTGCCAGAGAGCATGGATTCGTGGGGCGGGTTTGCTGTTGTTATCCGCGTGTTTCATCGTGGCCATCAACGGCAAACGTACATCGAACGATTCGGCTGGGAACATATGGAGAAACAGTATCGCCTGAGGAAGAACGGGCAGTTTCGTTATGTCTACAAAAAAGGCAAGGGCGGCGCGTGCCGTGAAATGTCGGTCGGTTTTGTGAAAGCCCCCAAGCTGCTGGTCGGCTTTTCGGTGAGCAAAAAGATCGGCAACGCCGTGACGCGGAACAAGGTCCGGCGGCGGCTGCGGGAGGCGTTCCGGGCGGAACTGCCGCGCTTGCGCCGCGGGCTGTACGTGGTTACGGCGCGGGACGCGGCCGCGGAGGCTGATTTTGCCCGTCTGTCCCAGTCGCTTCGATATCTGCTGCGCAAGCAGGGCCTGTATCGGGATGATGTCAAATGAAGCGCGTCTTGCTGTCCATGATCCGTTTCTACCGGCGCAGGGTGAGTCCTTCTCTGCCCTATGCCTGCCGCTTCACGCCCACCTGCTCCGAGTATGCCGAGGAAGCGATCCGGCGATTCGGCGCGGCCCGGGGCGGAGCGCTTGCCGCAAGGCGCATCCTGCGATGCCATCCGTTTGCCAGGGGCGGGTATGACCCCGTGCCCGAGGCGCCCAGCGCTATCATTAGGAGGGACGAAAATCCTTGAACGTGATTGAACAATTCCTGTATGACGTCCTGGCAGGCATCAACAGCCTGGTGGGAAACTACGGCGTGTCCATCATCATCTTCACCATCCTGATGCGCCTGATCATCATGCCCTTCGACTACAAGAGCCGCAAGGGGATGCGCAAAATGGCGCTGATCCAGCCCAAGATCAACGAGCTGCAAAAGAAGTACGGCAAGGATCAGCAAAAGCTGCAGCAAAAGCAGGCCGAGCTGATGAAGAAGGAAGGATACAATCCCCTGTCCGGCTGCCTGCCGCTGCTGCTCACCTGGCCCATCATGTTCGCCATGTTCGCCGCCATGCGCGGCATCGCCAACGAACAGATGGCCCTGCAGACCTTCCGCTACCTGGCCGGGGAAACCGATATCATCTCCGCCGCCGATCGGTTCCTGTGGGTGAAGAACATCTGGATGGCGGACTCCCTGTTCGCGTCCATTGCTCCCAACGCCCAGGCGCTGAACATGATCCCAGCGAATATGTGGCAGCGCGCGTATGAAACACTGAGTGAAGGTCAGATCTCCGCCATCGCCCAGAGCATCGCCTCCGTCAGCGAGACTGCCCTGGATTTCAGCACCGCCGCCACCGTCAAAACCAGCATTACCTCCATGCTCACCGCCCTGGGCCAGATGCCCGGCTACGTGGAAGCTGTGGCGACCGTGCCCGGTTGGGCGAACGTGAACTTCTTCGTGTTCAGCATCACCCTGTACAAGCAGTACAACGGCCTGCTGATCCTGCCCGTGCTGGCGGGCGTGAGCCAGATCCTGCAATACAAGTTCAACCCCGCAATGACCGAAAACCAGCAGACGCAGCAGAACAACAGCCAGGGCGCCGGGATGAATACCTTCATGAAGTACTTCTTCCCCATCCTGTCCGTGTTCTGGTGCTTGACCTCCAACGCCGGCTTCGCCGTGTACTGGGTCACGTCCACCATCGCCATGTGGGTGCAGAGCGTGATCATTACCAAAATTCTTGAGAAAAAAGACGCGCAGAAAGCGCAGTCCGTATCCGGAGAGGGGTCCATTAAGTAATGAAAGTATATGAATACTCCGCCCGCACCATCCAGGAGGCCATTGATCAGGGCCTGGAGGAGCTGGGCGTAGCCATCAGCGACGTCACGGTGGACGTACTGGAAGAGGGCAGCAAGGGCCTGTTCGGGCTGTTCGGCTCCCGTCCCGCGAAAGTGCGCATCACCATGAAGGACGAAGAAGACACCGACGACGTGGCCCGCGCCATCCTGGCCGACGCCATGAATCCCGAGGAACCCAAGGCCCGTAAGGAAAAGGCCGAAAAGCCCGCGCCCAAAGCGGAGAAAGCCGAAAAAGAAGAAAAAGCTGAAAAGGCCGCGCCTAAGCCCCGGAAGCCCAAAGCCCCCAAGGAAGAAGCCGTAAAGGCTGAGGACGCGAAGGAAGACGCTCCCAAAGCCAAGGCTGAGCCCAAGAAGGAAAGCAAGCCCCGCGCTCCCAAGGCCCCCAAAGCGCCGAAGGAGCCCAAAGAAGTGAAGGAAATCGTGCCCGCCGAGCAGGCGGACCGGGCCACCGCCGCCGGCCGTGCCCAGGAATTCCTCCAGGAAGTGACCAAGCTGATGGGCGTGAACGTATCCGTCGCCGTGAAGAACGACGAAGAAGGCAACGTACGCGTCAACATGGAAGGCGACACCCTGGGCATCCTGATCGGACGCCGGGGCGAAACCCTGGACGCGCTGCAATACCTGACCAGCCTGCAGGTGAACAAGGGCCAGGACGATTACACCCGCGTGACCCTGGACACCGAGGGTTATCGCGCCAAGCGGGAAGAAGCGCTGGTGCGCCTGGCCAACCGCATGGCGAACCGCGCCCAGAAAACGGGCCGCAAGGTGAGCCTGGAGCCCATGAATCCCTATGAGCGCCGCATCCTGCACAGCGCCCTTCAGGATCATCCCGCCGTCACCACCCACTCTGAGGGCGAAGAACCCAACCGGCACGTGGTGATCACCCTGAAATAAGCCAATACACGACGCAGCTTCCGAAAGGAGACTGCGTCGTTTTTTACTTATTTAAATTCTTTTCAAATTTGTAACAATTCCCCCCATTCCCTCCCCTTGTCAATCGAGTAAAAAAAAGCTATAATAAATTGTTGGATAAGATGTGGACATTCTGTCCGCCTCTGTCCTGACAAATCTGTATTCCAAAATCCGAAAGGAGCTTGATATCCCATGGGCAAGAAATACGTGTACCTCTTTACTGAAGGCAACGCCACCATGCGCGAGCTGCTGGGCGGCAAGGGCGCGAACCTGGCCGAAATGACCCACATCGGTCTGCCGGTGCCCCAGGGCTTCACCATTTCCACCGAAGCCTGCACCCAGTACTATGAGGACGGCCGCAAGATCAACGACGAGATCATGGCCGAAATCATGGCGAACGTGGAAAAGATGGAACAGATCAACGGCAAGAAGTTCGGCGATCTGAACAACCCCCTCCTCGTTTCCGTCCGCTCCGGCGCGCGCGCTTCCATGCCCGGCATGATGGATACCATCCTGAACCTGGGCCTCAACGACGACGTGGTTGCCGCCATGATCAAGGGCAACCCCGATCCCAAGTTCGAGCGCTTCGTGTACGACTGCTACCGCCGCTTCATCCAGATGTTCTCCGACGTGGTCATGGAAGTGGGCAAGAAGTACTTTGAGCAGCTGATCGACGCCATGAAGGAAAAGAAGGGCGTTACCTACGATACCGAACTGACCGCCGCCGACCTGTGCGAGCTGGCGCAGCAGTTCAAGGCCGAATATAAAAAGCAGCTGGGCACCGACTTCCCCTCCGATCCCAAGGTGCAGCTGTACGAAGCCATCCGCGCCGTGTTCCGTTCCTGGGACAACCCCCGCGCCAATGTGTACCGCATGGACCATGACATCCCCTATTCCTGGGGCACTGCCGTGAACGTGATGCCCATGGTGTTCGGCAACCTGAACGAAAACAGCGGCACCGGCGTGGCCTTCACCCGCAACCCCGCCACCGGCGAAAAGGTGCTGATGGGCGAATTCCTCACCAACGCCCAGGGCGAAGACGTCGTCGCCGGCGTGCGTACCCCCATGCCCATCTCCCAGATGGAAGAAAAGTTCCCCGAAGCCTACAAGCAGTTCGTGGAAGTGTGCGACAACCTGGAAAAGCACTACCGCGACATGCAGGATATGGAATTCACCGTTGAAAACGGCAAGCTGTACATGCTGCAGTGCCGCAACGGCAAGCGCACCGCCCAGGCCGCCATCAAGATCGCCTGCGATCTGATCGACGAAGGCATGATCAGCGAAGAAGAAGCGCTGATGCAGATCGACGCCAAGAGCCTGGACATGCTGCTGCATCCCACCTTCGACGCCAAGGCCCTCAAGGCCGCTAAGCCCGTGGGCAAGGGCATTGCCGCTTCCCCCGGCGCTGCCGCCGGTCACATCGTGTTCACCGCCGAGGACGCTGTGGAACACGGCAAGAAGGGTGAAAAGGTGGTTCTGGTGCGTCTGGAAACCAGCCCCGAAGACATCGAAGGCATGAAGTACTCCCAGGGCATCCTGACCGTCCGCGGCGGCCAGACCAGCCACGCGGCCGTTGTGGCCCGCGGCATGGGCACCTGCTGCGTATCCGGCTGCGGCGACATCAAGATGGACGAAGAGAACAAGTGCTTCACCCTGGCCGGCAAGACCTACCATGAGGGCGACGACCTGAGCCTGGACGGCAGCACCGGCAACATCTACGGCGAACTGATCCCCACTGTGCCCGCCGATCCCAACAGCGGTTACTTCGGCCGCATCATGGAACTGGCCGACAAGTACAAGACCATGGGTGTGCGCACCAACGCTGACACCCCCAAGGACGCCAAGCAGGCCGCCGATTTCGGCGCGCAGGGCATCGGCCTGTGCCGCACCGAGCACATGTTCTTCGGCCCCGACCGCATCCCCGCTTTCCGCGAGATGATCTGCGCCGAAACCGTGGAAGAGCGCAAGGCCGCGCTGGACAAGATCGAGCCCATGCAGCAGGCTGACTTCGAGGGCCTCTTCGAAGCGCTGGGCGGCTACCCCGTCACCATCCGCTTCCTGGATCCCCCGCTGCATGAATTCGTGCCCACCGAAGAAGCCGACATCGAAGCGCTGGCGAAAGCCCAGGGCAAGACCGTCGCTTACATCAAGCAGGTCATTTCCGACCTCCACGAATTCAACCCCATGATGGGCCATCGCGGATGCCGCCTGACCGTTACCTATCCCGAAATCGCCGTGATGCAGACCAGCGCCATCATCAAGGCCGCCCTGGCTGTGAAGGGCCGTCATCCCGACTGGAACGTGGTTCCCGAAATCATGATCCCCCTCGTCGGCGAGGTGAAGGAATACAAGTTTGTGAAGAACATCGTGGTGGAAACCGCGGACAAGCTGATCAAGGACGCCGGCAGCGACCTCAAGTACGAAGTGGGCACCATGATCGAAATCCCGCGCGCCGCCCTGACCGCCGATGAAATCGCCAAGGAAGCTGACTTCTTCTGCTTCGGCACCAACGACCTGACCCAGATGACCTTCGGCTTCTCCCGCGACGACGCCGGCAAGTTCCTGCCCGCGTACTATGCCAACAAGATTTACGAGTTCGATCCCTTCGCCCGTCTGGACACCGTGGGCGTGGGCAAGCTGATGAAGATGGCTGTGAACCTGGGCCACGAAAACAACGCCAAGATCCACTGCGGCATCTGCGGTGAGCACGGCGGCGACCCGTCCTCCATCGAATTCTGCAACGAGATCGGCCTGAACTACGTCTCCTGCTCTCCCTTCCGTGTTCCGATCGCCCGTCTGGCCGCCGCGCAGGCCGCCATCAAGGCGAAGAAGGAAAAGGCCAAGGCCGCCGAGGATGAAGTCAACGCCAAGGTGGACGCCGCCAAGGACGCCCTGAAGGACGCCGCCAAGACCCTGCAGGCCATGGCCGAGGGCGCTGGTGCCATTGCTCAGGCCGGTATCAAGAGCCTGCTGGCCGGTTGGGAAGAAGCCAAGAAGACCTTCAACGACCAGAACAAATAATCTGTAAATCACCAACAAAAAAGCCGCGTCGAAAGACGCGGCCTTTTGTTATATTGCTGTTGGTTATTCCGCTCCCAACGCTTCGGCGAGCGTGGCAAGATTTTTGCGCATCGTGTCCTCATAGGCGGTCAGGCTGCCGTCGCCGGTCACAAGGGGGTCCAGCTCATACACCTTCGCCCCGGTTTCCTGAGCAATGGTGCGCAGCGCGGTGTTTTCGTACTGCGGCTCGGAGAACAGCGGCGGGTTGCCCGCGTCCTTCACCCGTTGGATGATCTGCTTGAGCATCCGGGGAGAGACCGGCTCATCCGGTTCCAGCGTCACAACCGCCACAACCTCCAGGCCATACGCCTTTGCAAAATACGGAAACGCCTCGTGGAAGGTAACGATCTGTTTTTGCGGCAGCGCTGTGATTGCCTCACGCAGCTCCGCGTCCAGCGCTTCCAGCCGGGTGATGCAGCTTTCCGTGTTCGCGCTGATTTGTTCAGCATGGTCGGGCAGCAGCGCCGTCAGCCCGTTCCGCAGGTTCTTCACCATCTGAACGGCGTTCTGCGGGTCGAGCCAGATGTGGGCGTTGTATTCGCCGTGGTCATCGTGCCCGTGTTCATCATCGTCCTGTTCAGCCATCAGCTCCACACCCTGGGAGCAGTCGATGACTGTCAGGCCCGGAAACTGGCTTTCCAGATCCGGCAGGAAGCTCTCCATTCCCGCGCCGTTCACCAGCAGCGCCTGGGCCTTCGCCAGCGCTTTCATGTCGCTGGTGAGCAATTGATAATCGTGCAGGCACCCGGTGGTGGGCGGCGTCATGGAGGAAAGCGTGACCCCCTCCACGCCGTTGAGCACATTTTCCGCCAGCACATACACCGGATAAAATGTCGCCATCACGGAAATGTTCTCCTCCGTCGCGCAGCACCCGACCAGCGGCAGCACCAGCAGCAACGCGATGCATAATGCGATCACTTTCTTCATAAAACGTTCCTTTCCGCGGTTCTTCCCCGCAAAGTCAGTATACCGCATTTTGCGAGATTGTAAAGGGATATACGCATCTTTTTACGAATTCAAATTATTAACAATCATGTTCTTTAGGACGATTATCAAACCTAACAAAAGGGAACGCTGGGGCTGTTCGCCCCAGCGTTTCCCCTTTGTGGTTATAGTGTCCTGAAAACGTTCAACAAAACTGGCCCCCGGAAATCCGGGGGCTTTGGGTACACAATCGGAAGATTATTCGTTGTCAGCGTTCACAGCCTGGGCTGCGGTACGGCCGGACACGAAGATTTCCACGATGGCGTTGCCGCCCAGGCGGTTGCCGCCGTGGATACCGCCGGTGACTTCGCCCGCGGCGTAGAGACCGGGGATGATCTGGCCGTTGGTGTCCAGCACGTGCCGTTCGGTGTCCACCTTCAGGCCGCCCATGGTGTGGTGGGTGGAGGGGGCCATAAGGCGGATGGTCAGCAGCGCGTTATCCAGGTCATAGGTGTCGGGCAGGTATTTGCCGTTTTCATCCTTCTGCACGTTGCCGATGGTGCGGGAAGCGATGGCCTTGCCCACGTCGGGATATTCGCCCAGGCCCATGACAGCCTTGTCGTAGTCCCGGATGGTCTGGATGACCACTTCGGGATCGGCGGTCACGCCCAGCTCCTTGAACAGCTCGGGCAGTTCGGCGATGGTGCGGCGGTAGTAGCGGCCTTCGTAGTCGCCCTCAGCCAGCTGCATGGGGGCGGGCATCAGCTGTTCCTTGTTGTAGAATTCCAGGAACACGCCCTTGGTGCCGTTCACTTCCATGCCGTTGCGGAATTCGGCCAGGGACAGCACGTCGCGCTCGCTGCCCTCGTCCACGAAGCGGTGGCCGGTGGTGGGGTTGATCCAGCAGGCGTAGTTGCCGCCGCCGAAGGCCAGATTGCCGTTGTCCACCCAGGAGATGGGCATCAGCTGGGTGAAGCCCATGCCGGTGGTGGCAGCGCCCATCATGACCGCCAGGTCGATGCCGTCGCCCTGGAGGGAGGAGCGGTTGGTGGTCTTGGTAGCCTTGGAGAGGTATTCGGTGCTCCAGTACACGTTGCCGTCCAGCACCTTGTCGATGTTCGCGGCATAGCCGCCGGTGGCCAGGATGACGCCCTTCTTGGCGATGGCGTTCACTTCGGTGCCATCGTACATATGCGCGCCCACGCCGATGACGCGGCCGTCAGCATTCAGGATCAGGCCGTCGGCGGTGGTGCGGGTCATGATCTTGTTCTGTTCGTTGGCTTCGTAGATGGTCTTCATGGGCGCGGCGAAGTAGCTGCCCCAGCGGCCCATCTCGGGATTGCCGTCGCCGTCCAGGTCAACGGTGGAGCCGACGAACTCGTTTTCACGATACCACAGCGCGCCGATCAGGGTGGGCTGGGTGTTCTCGATGAAGGTAGCGCCCTGGGCTTCCAGCCATTCCTTGAGGCCCTGGCCGCCGGTGATGAATTGCTTCACCAGATCCACGTCGCCGTAAATCCATTCGCTGTCGTCAGCGGAGGGACGCAGGCCGCCGTAATATGTCTGGAAGATATGCAGGTTGATGGTGGAGAACAGGGGCAGCTGGCTTTCATCCAAACCGGAGGCCAGCTTCGGCGCGGCCCAGACGAAGTATTCGCGGATCTCGGCCTTCAGCGCCTGCAGGATGGGCAGGTATTCGGCGTGCACGCCGTGCTTGGAAAGCTCCTGGGCGTCGCCCGCCACGAATTCATGATCCTTGTAGTAGTCTTCGTCGAAGGGGTCTTCGCTCCAGTTCAGGATCATTTTCAGCTCGTTGATGCAGCCCTGCACGGACTTGACCTTGTCGTAGGTTTCGCCGTTGAAGGCATAGGTGCCGGTGGTGGCGTCGGGATCAGCGGGGTCCCACACCAGGTAGGGCATCACGCTCTGGTACTGACCGCCGGAGACGAGGGTGTTGCCGCCAACTTCGGCGTTCTTTTCGATCACCAGCACGGTGTTGCCGTCCTGGGCGGCCTGAGCCGCGGCGGCAATGCCAGCGCCGCCCGCGCCGACCACGACCACGTCATATTCCAGATGCATGGATTCCTGGGCGGTGTGCTCCACCTTAGCGGACTTGAAGGCGTCCAGGTTGGTGCAGCCCGCCTGCTCCGCGGCGTCGTTCACAGCGGTGCGCAGCGCGCGGGAGGAGAAGGTGGCGCCGGACACGGCGTCCACGCCGGAGCCGTTGGCTTCGATCATTTCGGGGATCATGATGTCAAAGGCGATATCGCCCACGTGGGCGGTTTCCACGGTGGACACAATGTCGATCTTTTCGATCTTGTCCTCGGCGAAGGTCACCTTCACGGTGGTGGGGCCGTTGTAGCCCTGGGCGGTGGCTTCGTATTCACCGGGGGTGAAGGTCATGGCGGCATCGGCATCGGGAGCGCTGTCCTCAGAGAGAACCTTGTTCAGCGCTTCCAGCACGGCGGTGCTGGTGAAGGTGGCGCCGGTCTTGGCGTCGATGCCTTCGGTGGTGCCCGCAGCCAGGATGTTTTCGATCAGCTTTTCCACGGTATCGGCCCGCTGGATACCGGCGGAAGCATAGGTTTCAGCGGAATCGTCCACGGTCAGGGCGACGATCTTGCCGTCCGCAACGGTGGCTTCCACCTTGACTTCGCTGGCAAAGCCCTGGGCGCTGGCGGTTTTCACTTCGCCGGCGGGAGCTTCTTCCGCAGAAGCAAAACTCATCATGGACAGCGCCATGACGAGCGCAAGAAACAGGGAAAGATACTTCTTCATGAACATCCTCCTCTTATAATAATGCTGATAACCATATAATATTATAACAGAATATCCATGGGTTGTAAATATCTTTGTCTCGGTGTTTCAGGAGAAACTGTCTCGGTGTTTGAGGAGAAACGCATCAGGAGCAGTGGTTTCCCTTGGCGTTTTACCCGTTGATTTCCCGGATTTTTTCAATATCCGCCTTAGGATTCCGGTGCATGTCCAACAAACCGTTCACTTCCTGGAACACATCCGTCAGCTGCGTGTAGCAGTAGCCGCAGAAGAAAGGCATATCCCGGAAAGCCTTTGTGATGGCGGCATAGCGCCTGAGGAAGCCTTCTTCGTCCGCTTCGGCGGTGTTATAGCCCCAGTTGGCCCCGCCTGCGTCCCTGGCCATGGCGATGCCGCCGTACTCAGTGATCAGCAGGGGTTTGCCGTTCAGGTCGTAGCCTGCCGCCCGGATCAGCCGGGACGCAGGCGCGGCATCCAGCAGCTTTTCAGCGCTTGCGTAATCGGGCTTCAGCTGCTCGGGCCAGGCGGTGTAATCGTGGACGGTGGCCACGTCGGTGCTGGCTTCTTCCCAGCCGTCGTTGCCGGACACGAACCTGGTGCCGTCCAGGGCGTGGATCATGGCATACAGCGCATCGGCCAGCTTCTGGGCTTCCTTATGATGGCGGATGAAGGGTACGCCCCAGCTTTCGTTCAGCGGCGTCCAGGCGATCAGCGCGGGGTGGTTGTAGTCCCGCCGAATGGCTTCGGCCAGATCCCGCATCATGTTCCGCTTTTCGCTGTCCCGCAGCCAGTAGGCGCTGGGAAGCTCGCCCCACACCAGGAGCCCCAGGTGATCGGCCCAATACAGGTATTGCGGGTCCTCAAACTTCTGGTGCTTGCGCGCGCCGTTAAAGCCCATGGCCTTGGTCAGCTCAACGTCCTTTTTCAGCGCTTCGTCGTCTGGGGCGGTGAGCAGCCCGTCCGGCCAATAGCCCTGATCCAGGATCAGCTTTTGATACAGCACGCTGTTGTTCAGCAGGATTTTGTCGCCCGCGATTTCAATTTGGCGCATCCCGAAATAGGTATCGACTGTGTCGCACACCTGCCCGTCCGAGAGGGTTTCGATGGTCAGGTCGTACAGATTGGGCGCATCCGGGCTCCACAGGTGAACGCCCTCCAACGTTTCGTCATGGGCCAGGCACAGCTCCGCGCGGAGGAAACGGTCAGACAATACAGCGATTTCCTGCCTGGCCACAATCTTTCCCCGGAAGGCGGCGGTCAGGCGCACGCTGCCGTTTGCGGGCGCTTCGTTCAGTTCGATTTCCGCTTTCACGGAACCGGCTTCAATGCAGGGCGTCAGCCGGAAATCCACGGGATAATAAATGCCCACCCCTTCCAGCCACACGCTTTGCCAGATGCCGGACACCGGCGTGTACCAGCAGGCAAAGGGCTCGGGCCGCCAGCTTTGCTTGCCCCGGGGCTGGTCGGTATCCAGGCGGTCTTCGCAGCGCACCGCCAGGGTATACGTTTTTCCGATCTCCACTTGATCGGTGATATCAAAAACGAAGGGCGTGTAGCCGCCGGTATGGCCGCCCAGGTATTGCCCGTCCAGCCAGACATCCGCCTGATAATCCGCCGCGCCAAAATGCAATAGCACCCGCTGACCGCGCATTTCCTCCGGAACGCTGATTTCCCGGGCGTACCAGACCACGTCGCAATGCTTCTTTTCCTGGATGCCGGACAGCTCCGCCTGATAGGCGAAAGGCACCTGGATGGTCAGAGCAAACGGCGGCTTTGCAAACCATCTTTGTTTTTTCCCTTCGTTGTTCCAATCGAATCCGAACCGCCAGGGGCCGTTCAGGGTCTGCCAATGCTTCCGCGCCCGGTCAGGCCGGGGATGGGCGCATCTCCGAATGGATTCCATACGATGCTTCCTCCTGTCTCTTCATCATGGGAATCATGGTATCCTTCATGCAACGGTGCATACAGTTTCTCGTAGACTATTGTATACCTCCCCATGAATGAAGTCAATGCCATTGACAGCCGTGGAGGGATGGATATAATCAATATGTCCGTATATAGCGCATGAAGCTTTGCATGGGTTTTGGGGTCAGCGTCTGAGCGAAGCAAAAAGGCGCGGACAGCGGAATACTGGTATAAAAAAAGAGGATCCGGGTATCGGACTTAAACTGCGTGCATAGCCGATATGGCGACCCGATGGCAATCCTCAGCAGGAATGAAACATATATGAAGTATGACAACATTCACAAGGCCGTATTCATTTCCCGGCCGAATCGGTTTATCGCAAAAGTCAGCATGGACGGTCATGAAGAAACCGTCCACGTGAAGAACACCGGCAGATGCAGGGAGCTTTTGATTCCCGGCGCGGAGGTCTGGCTGACGGCCCCCGGCACGCCGGGCAGAAAGACCGTCTATGATCTGGTCGCGGTTCGCAAAAGCAATGGTCTGCTCATCAATATCGACAGTCAGGCGCCAAACCAGGTGGCGCGGGAATGGCTTGAAACGCAAGGCTTTGACCGGATCATTCCGGAATACCGCTACGGGGATTCCCGGCTTGATTTCTGCATGATCCGTCAGGGGCAGCGATACCTGATGGAGGTCAAAGGCTGTACGCTGGAAAAGGATGGCATCGGCTATTTTCCGGATGCGCCGACAGAACGCGGCGTGAAGCATCTGCACGAACTGCTTCACGCCGCGAAAGAAGGATACCAGGCAATGCTGGCGTTTGTGATTCAGATGGACGGCGTAAAGGAAGTCCGTCCCAACACGGAAACTCACCCGGCGTTCGGAACCGCGCTGGAAGAAGCGCGGGCTGCGGGTGTGGGCGTCCGCTTTCTCACTTGCCATGTGGAGCCGGACAGCGTTATGTTCCGTTTCCCTATTGGATAGCGATTCATGAGCGTTTCCTGCATGGCAGTGCGCTCTCCCTGGACGGCCGGTCCATCGTCAGGCAGCCGTCCAGGGAAACGAGGGCGATTTCGCAGATGATGCTTCCGTCCGTATCAAATTGCGCCCTTCTGATTTTGCGGGCCTTTGTATTCCAGGCACAGCATGGTCAGATCGTCAAATTGCTCCGCGTTCAGGACGAAGCTGTCCACGGCTTTGCGCACATTTTTCAGGATGTCGATGGGTGCGGCGTCCGGCGCTGTATTCAGCGCGTCGATCATGCGGTTCGTGCCGAACAATTCCTGATCGGCGTTGGTCGCCTCCGGCACGCCGTCGGTATAGACGAACAGCTTGGCGCCGGGCTCCATCTGGATTTCATACCCCCTGTAGCTTGCCGCATCCATACCGCCGATGACAAAGCCGTGCCGATCCTTATAGAGTTCAAATTGACCGCCGGGCCGCTTGAACACCGGATATTCATGGCCCGCGTTGGAGCAGGTGAGCTTGCCGGTGGACAATTCCAGGATACCGATCCACACCGTCACAAACATTTCCGCTTCATTGCTGGAGCAGATGGCCTGGTTGGTTTTGGTCAGGATTTCCGCGGGCGTCCCGCCCAGCATGGCCACGCTCTGCAGGATGATCTTGCTGGCCATCATGAACAGCGCGGCAGGCACGCCCTTGCCGGACACGTCCGCAATCAGCACACCCAAATGATCGTCGTCGATCAGGAAATAATCATAGAAATCGCCGCCCACTTCCTTGGCCGGGTCCATGCTGCCGATGACATCAAAGTCCTTCCGTTCCGGGAACGCTGGCACAATGTGAGGCAGCATCGCCGCCTGAATCTGGGTGGCCAGGGACAGCTCCGTCCCGATGCGTTCCTTTTCCGCGGTGACGCGCTTCACTGTATCCAGATATTCCAACGTTTTGTGGGAAATATTGGCAAAGGACTGAGCCAGCTCCTCCACCTCGTCTCCGGTGCGGTAGGCGTCCTCCATTTTGAATTCCATATTGGTCTCGCTCAATTCTGAAATCCGCCGGGTGATGGTGTTCAGGGGCTTCACAATTCGTTTGCTCATCAGCAGCGCGCCGTACAGCATTGCGGCAAGCAGAACGCCCAGAATGCTCCAGGTCAGCGTTTTCCCCAAGCTGCTTTTGCTGCGATAAGCGGTCACCGCTTCCCGCTGGATGCCCTGATAATCTTCCTCCAGCTGACGCACAGGCTGCTCCGCGTCGGCTTCCTTATATGCCGCCATCAGCGTCCAGCCCACCGTTTCGATGGGCACGCCGATGGCATAATATACATCGTCCTCGAAGCGCACCCGACGCACGTCGGTTTTGCCCTGCATGGCGTCCTGCACCAGCTTCGCCACGTCCTCATATTCAAAATTGCGGAAATCAATGGCCTCGTCGGAGCTCATAACCCGGAACGAGCCGTGGGCGGAGGTGGTGATGATTAAATGTCCGCTTTGGTTGACCACGCTCAGCCATCCGCCCTTTTCCACGGATTCCTCCAGGGCCTGCTTCATATCGTTCAGGAAAACGTCCGCCCCGGCCACGCCCAGCAGCGTTCCGCCGTCATCGTACACCGGCAGCGCGCAGGTGACGCACAGTTCGCCGGTGCGTTGATCGTATTCCACATCAGAGAAAACGAGCTTTCCCGCCTCCACCGCCTGCTTGTACCAGTAGCGGCTGCAGGCGTCATAAGTGACGAAGGAGCCATCCTCGTTGATCCAGTTGCTGGGTACGGTGTCGGCCATCAGGGTGGCGCCTTCCGGCAGGGTGAACCAGATGTTGTCCGTGCCAAAGGCATTGGAAAGGGAGACCATCAGATCGGACATATTGGCGATGACGCGCAGCTTGTCGTCCACGGCCGCTTCATCCAGCCCGTCGGCAAACAGCGCCTTCACGAACAGTTCCCCGTCGTGGGCGGCATCAGGCCGCTGCCAGGGCACGCGCGGCGCGCTGTCCGGATCGCTGAGCAGCTTGGCAGCATAATCGCCCACCATCTGCACCCGCACGGCCACGGTCTGGAACAGGAAGTCGGTCATCCTGGCCTCCAGATCGGTCATGCGGTCCATGTTCTGCACGATCACGGTGTCGATCACCGCGGTGGTGGTGCTGGTCATGGCGGATAATTGCCGTTCGCTGGTTTCCTGGGTCAGGCTGGTCAGCATACTGTTCTGCGTCAGCATGGACGCGATAAACACCGCCGTCACCAACAGTATCGAAATCAAAACCAAGGTCACGACCTTGCTTTCAATACCGCCGATCACCAAGTTCTTGATTCTTTTCAAAGGTTATCACCCCGTTACAGGAATTGTTTTTTGCGGGCTGTTCACGCAGCGAGCCTTGTTTTGCAGCGTTTCCCCCGCTTTTCAGCGTAAAAAACTCATATTCCTTTCTTCTGATTCCGTCCGGCGTACAGGCATCCTTATTTTCCCTTCTTCAATTCGCGATACAGACGCTGCGCGAAGAACAGGCTGACGATGATCCCAACAAAGCCGATGGCGCGGAACACGATGGTGACCGCCGCCACGCCATCTCCCGTGAGGGCCGAGGTGGTGCACAGCAGGCAAGAACCGATCAGGATGGCGATGATGAGCAGCGTTCGAATGACGTAACCCACGAGACGGTTAACGGTTTCCAGCGCTTTTTCCTCAAAGCCGAAATCGGTGCGAACCTTGATCTGTCCCTTTTCCAGCATGTCGAGCGTTTCGGCGGACTTAACAGCGGAATTCGTCAGGCCGTTCGCCAGCTTGATCAGCTTCATGGCGATCTCGGGATTCATTTCCTCCGGATGCTCCAGGTTCAGTTTGAAATCCAGGCCGCTGCTGACCTTGTCCATGAAGAAGTTGAGAATATTGATCTTGGGGCTGAGCGTTTTCACCGTCCCCTCCACCGCCACGATGCCGCGGGCCAGATTGGTCAGGAAAGGATCGATCTTATAGTTTTCCTCCTGAAGACCGCCAAGAATGGTATTCATGAGATCGCCCAGGTCAAAGTCGCCGAAGTCCGCGCCGGTGTATTGACCGCACATGTTCTCGCACATCTCCAGCATCGCGCCGTGGTTGATTTCGCCCTGGGGTTGGGCCACCTGCAGCACTGTGCGCATGAGGGCATAGGCATCCTGCATCACCACATGGGTGACAATATCGATGAGAATCTGACGCTGCTTGGCGGTCAGCGTGCCCATCATACCAAAGTCGATCCATTCAATGGCGTGCTCCGGCAGCGGCTTTTTTTCTTCTGCCGCCGCTTCTTCGGGCTCTTCACCGGGCGTGGGGCTTGCAGCCGCGTCCTTGATCAGGACGTTGCCTGAATGGGGGTCCGCGTGATAGAAGCCATCCGTGAGCACCTGGGTGGCGAAGTTATCCGCCACCAGCGCCGCCAGGCGTTCCCGCTCTTCGTCGCTCAGTGTTTCGAGGTAAGCCGTATCGCTGACTTCCGTACCCGTGACGAAGCTCTCCGTCAGAACGGCCTCACAGGTGAGCTCCCGATAGCACTTGGGGCTTTGTACCTTCTCGCGGCCTTGATTGTTGTTCCAGAAGCGATCCAGATTGTCCGCTTCGTTGGTCAGGTCAAGCTCCGCCTTCGAGGTATTCTCCAATTCCACGATCAGGCTCTTGATATCAAGTCCGCCCGCATCCCCCTTGACGAATGTATCGAGAATCTTTTCGATCAAAGCGAAGTCCCGTGCGACAGTTTCGACGATACCGGGGCGGCGGACCTTGACCGCCACGACCGTGCCGTCAAGCAGCGTCGCTCTGTGCACCTGGGCGATGGAGGCAGACCCAATGGGCTTTTCG
Organism: uncultured Eubacteriales bacterium; assembly: GCA_900320085.1. Taxonomy (GTDB): domain Bacteria; phylum Bacillota; class Clostridia; order Christensenellales; family Aristaeellaceae; genus RUG563. Next base: position 11,536 of record ONRC01000020.1, on the reverse strand, counting down.
TCAAAGGAAGCGTAAAGCTGATCCACAGGCTTTCCCAGGTACTTTTCGATCTGGGCGCGGACTGTCTCGATGTCCATAGGCGCCACCTTTGACCGCAGTCCTGCCAGCGCATCGCAGTAATTGGCGGGTATGTACTCCGCTTGCTGGGAGGCGATCTGTCCGATCTTCACATAGGTCGGCCCCAACTCCTCCAGCAGATTGACAACGACCTCAGGCGTGATTCCATTATCATAATTCTGTTTTCTCAGGATGTCAATGATTTCTTTGAGTCTCCCGTTGGTATCAGGCTGGGCGTTCTTCGCGTCCCTCCGCTGTTTGATCAGTGCAGAGATAAATCCGGACATGGTTGCATTCCTCCTCTATATTCATGACTGTATCTGTTCAATGATATCAAGTGAATAGGCGCTTTCCATCGGCGACCGTACCAGGCTGTATGCTGCCCGTCCGCCATGAAAGGGAAAAGTACAGAACAAGCGCCGGAATCCAGGAAGCCTTTTTGCATTTATTTTGCAGTGCTTTATTATATCCTTTTCATATTCTCGTCTTTTTCTGGGGCTGGCTTACGAGGAGCAGCTCAATGTAAGTACCGTCTCGACACCATCGCATTTGTCCAAAATTATAGAAGTGTCTCCATCAATGATCGGAAGCCTGAATTTGATGGATTTGAGCCACTGCCCGTTTGGCTGCGGCTGCTCATGAATGTGGATTTCAGCAATCAGCGCCTGCATCAATTCCTGGCGTTCTGAATCGCTCATCACATCATACAGCTTATCAAAGTGGGTCAGGATACGATAGATATTATCGCCTTTCACCTTATCGGCTTCTATGGCCCGCTTTTTTGCTCTGGCATCAATCAGAAGGGTTTCCGTCTCTTCTATTTTGTCATACATGCGGTATAAACGCTCGTCAAGGTCCGCTTTTCGCGGGATATAGTGTTTATCGTCAGGATCAAGCGAATCGATCTCGTCAATCAGCTTTGACTTTGTCGCATGATATTGCCTCAGCTGCTTTTCATGCGTAGCGATTTCCTGCTCCAGGGCCGATGTATCCACTTTCATATCAATTTTTTCCTGCATAAGGGATGCAAATCGAGGATTGCGTACCAGATTGATGATAACCTCTGCCACGGCTTGATCAATTACCTTTTCAGGAACCTGTTTCTTGTAGTCGCACTTATGCCCCCGCTCCATCCGGCGATGTTTGCAGGCATAATAGTAGGACGGATCGTATGGTGTTCCATCCTTTCTGCGGGTCGTTGATTTATTGCCATACATTCCTGCGCCGCACAGAGGGCATTTAATTAGGGTCGTAAGCAGATGCACATGGGTGTTGGGAGTCGGGTTGACCTTTTCATATTTCTTGGCCTGCGCCGCTATCTTCACCTGTGCAGCCTGCCATAATTCCTCGGAAACGATTCCTTCATGCAGCCCATCCACCAGGAGATAATCATCACTCCATACGATTTGATATTCATTTCTGGTGCCATGTACCTTTTCTGTTTTGCGCCTTCCATATGCGATTTTCCCGCAATAAACAGGATTTTTCAGGATTTGCCGGATCAGCGCAGCGTTAAACAGCGGTGCATTGCCATTCTGCCGCTGTATTTTGCCAATTCCATGATTGGCCAGATACCGCGCAACACCATTGGCTCCAGAATCCGTATTGACATACTGATCAAAAATGATCCGGATAGCTTCAGCTTCCTCCTCGTTGATTTCCAGTACTCCGTTCTTTAGCGCGTATCCATATGGAGCAAAGCCACCGTTCCAGCGACCTTCACGGGCTTTCTGAATCCGGCCCTCCATCGTTTGGATACGGATGTTTTCTCTTTCGATTTCGGCAACAGCAGACAAAACGGAGATCATCAGCTTGCCGGCGTCCTTTGAAGAATCAATGCCATCTTCCACGCAGATCAGATTCACATCAAAATCCTGCATCACTTGAAGCGTGGACAGGACATCCGCCGCATTCCGGCCAAAGCGGGACAGCTTGAAAACCAACACAAAGGAAATGCCGTCTTTTCCTGATTTAATGTCCTCCATCATCCGGTTGAATTCGGTTCTTCCTTCGATGGATTTGCCGGATTTTCCGGCATCCTCATACTCTCCAACGATTTTATACCCGTTGAAATCAGCAAAGGCTTTCAGCCTGGCACGCTGTGCGTCCAGGGAATACCCATCAATCTGCATGGTTGTTGATACTCGTGTGTATGTATAAACCTTTGTTTCGGTACGTTCAGGCTGCGCCTGTTTTCGGACTGCCATCGAGATATCCTCCATGATTTCATTTGGATGCAGGGCATTGGCTGTCCCTATCCAATGCCCTGCTTATTCAGAGATGATCAGGTATAGATAAGTTCATCAGCAATGATCTCTTCCGCTCGCTGCCGGATGCTGTTCATTTGCCTGACCCACTGCATCTGATCACGCATCTTGAGTTGTTCGGTCACACCCTCGTTTTTCTTCATCTGATGAATGATCGCTTCCAGCCGTTGCTGCGCCTGTTCATTCAGGTCAGCCAGGTATGTCTTTATTGTTCCCTTTAGCACAAGCTGATGATAAAGGGTGGGCCGATTCTCTTCCAGATACCTTTTGTGCATCCGTCCCCATCTCCCGATAGGCCGGGTCTCAGAGGGATCATCAATGACCGGAAAGTAATAATCTCCTTGAAGAATATAATCCAGTCCGTTTCGATCATCGTGTATTCTTTTCGGTAAGCTATTCTGCATCTTTTTCTCCACTTCCTTTCCGTATGCCCTTTGAGGGAAAACATGTTCATTAAGATTTTGGACAACATTTTCATGTTCATTATATCATGCTGCCTGCAAATTGGCAATAGAAAAAAGCAGGGAAGCCTGCGTGAGGCTTCCCTGCGGGATATTGAGAATGGGATGGTTATTAGCGGTTGTGAATAGGGCGGTTGGCTGCTGATTCTCCTCCGTATCATCCTCCAATTCCAGTACATCGGCATACTTGGCAATCAGATTTGCCAGGAGCGTTGCCAAACCGCTGTATTCATCACCAACGATGGGGTTAGCGTTCAACAGAATGATGCACCTCCCTGTTTCGTCGGCCCGGATGACGATACTCTTCCAGAATCTCTGGCGGAATCCGCTGGAGCAAGCTCACTGCCTCCTGATAATCATGCTCAAGCTTGGCTTCTCGGAGCTGCTCTTCCAGCCCCTTGCGTTTCTTTTCTTCCACCTTTGCTTTCAGTGTCTCGTTTTCTTTTTTCAACGTTTCTTCCTGGGCAAAGGCAGCATCGTATTTCTTCAACTCGGTTTGCATCTGCTCCACGCCCGGGATATACACATCCAGCATTTTGCTGATTTCCTGTGCTTTTGATTTGCCGTTGAAGGGATTGATGCTTTCCAGCGTCGCTTCAATGGCATGGCGCTGTTTGGTCAGCCGGGTCATGGCCTTAAAGAGGCGGGGCGGGATATGGTCCCTTCCGGTTTCGCTGGCGCTTTCACCGCGTTCCAACTCCGGATACTTACTGACCATGTGCTTCCAGAAATCATCCTGCCACAGGGTCAGCTTTTTCCGATTGCCGATGATTTCCTTGGCTGACAGCCGATGATCCGGCGTCAGCGGAACGAAGGTTACGTGCATGTGAGGTGTCTTTTCATCCATGTGCACCACAGCGGAGACAAAGGTTTCGGGAGCCTGACGCTGCTTGAGAAAATCCAAAGCGTGTTCAAAGAATTCCCGGATTTGCTTCTCCGATTTTTTCTTGAAGAATGCCGGGCTTCCGGTAATCAGTGTTTCTACCAGCCGCACGCTGTCTGAACGGGTGCGGCAGCCTGCTTCCCTGATCTGTTTTTCCGCCTCCTGCCGGTAATGCCCCTGGGGTTCAATCAGATGGAAATTCAGGTGGCTCCTGCTGGTATCCACGTCGGGGTTGCTGGCGTACTTTTCTTTGGTGCGCTCGTCATGGGCTTCGATCCTGCTGATCTCCGGCCCTTTGTATTTTGCGAATCGCATGATTGCGAACTGGGGTTTTGCCATATGTGTTTCCTTCCTTTTCTATATGTGAGTTTTTCATGGGGATTCTTTGTACGTGCGTACAGCGTACTTTTCGCCTGCGTTTAGCCGCCACGGAATGTTACCCTTTAGCGGCGATCTACCTAAGGAAAATCAACGCTTTCAGGGCTTGCTTTGCATCAGAACGGCTCATAGGTCATCCTGCTTTATTTTCTTTCGCTAAACGGTTAGATCCTACGCTGGTACGCACGTACAAGAGTTTTCAGGATAATCTCCGTATATTATTTTTCAAATGGATTATCCTTGGGCCATACCTGGGTAAATCCTGCCAGCGCGTCATTCGGTGGATGAAGAACAGCAGTGATCCCCCTGAAACCCCGCACACGCCGGTGGGCATAATTCAGGTGATTATTGCTGTATTCAATGCCATATTGCTTCTGATGGCCAATCAGATAATCGGCAACGCTGCGCTGCTTCATGGGCGTCATCCCGTTTTCCTTGCACCATACGCAGTAGATCCGGTAGAATTCCTCTGATGTGATGGAAAGCTCGGGATCAAAGCGGATGTAATCCGGGGCATCCAGGAAAGCAATCAGGTTGTTGGCGTCCTGGCGCACAGTATTTCGGTTTTCAATGGCTCGTTTGCTCTCCGTGAAGCGGAAGTTGTTGGCTGCCAGCCGTTTCAGGCCATCAAAGGCCCAGAGAAAGATGGCTTCCAACTCCGTGCACAGCTTATCTGCAATATGAGGATCATCCGCCCTGTCTGGTGCTTTCTCCTTGGTGGTCAGGATCAGCTGACGCCGGAAGAAACCATCGCTCCGGTCATAAAGCGACTGTAAATCGCCGTTGGAAAAGGCCAGAAGCCGAGCGTACAGATAACCCTGATAGCTCTGCTTTCCCTTCTTTTCCAGATCCATCTTCCCCTGGGCGGTAACGATGGATTTGACGTAGTTGGTCTGCTTCAAGGCTTCCAACCGCATATCATCGTCGATCATCAGCAGAATATGTTCCAGATCAGCCCTGGCGAATCGATTCTCGGATACCTTACCAATACTGCCATCCTTGGCATTGCAGCCAAACAGCCGTGCCAGCACCGTACCAATTTGGCTTTTACCCTCCCCGCCGTTGCCTTTGAGCACCATCATCTTCTGCGCCGCTGTGCTGGGGATCAGGCAGTAGCCAATGAACTCCTGTAAGGTGAGGATATCATCGGGCTCCAGCAGTTCACCCAGGAAGTGCAGCCAACGCTCCGGCGATCCTGCCAAGGGATTGTATTTCACCGGGAATCTGCTGCGGACGATTTGATCTTTTGCCTCAGAAAACGTACCGTCCAGATGCAATGTGCCGTTGGCTACATGAATCTGATCCTCCTGGGGTTTGAAGTTGGATTTGTAAGCCGTGATCTTCAGCAGCTCGATGATGCTGACGATCTTTTTGCTGACATTCGTGACCATATAGGGGGATACGCTGCTATAGATGGCAGATTTCAGCGGTGTTTCATCCACCATCCGTCCATTGACAGTAAAGAATGCATTTTCCGTGTAGAGCAGCCGATGTTTTGTCAAAAACTCTTGGCAGAACATAGCCTCATTGACGTTCTTTCCATCAAACCACAGCGGGCACCCTTCAGGCCGCACCCATTTCTGTTTCGCCATGTTCATTCTCCTCTCTCAACGCTTCCAGCCTTTCTTTCAGGCACTGGATCGTGTTTTCTTCCTTCATCTGCTGTACAAGCATTTTCCGCATCTCTGCGTCTGGCATAAACAGAATATCGACCATTGCTGAGACATAATCCAACATATTGCAGGCTTCCACAAAGCGATCATCCCATGGATCATCGGAAGAGGAAGGAGCGTATTGCTCCTTCCTCTTCCGCAATGTTGCTTCACAATCCACCAACGCTCTCATACAAAAGGTCTCATCCTGCCTGTCCTGTACCTCTTGCTTTTTCATTGCGGCTGCAACAGGGGGCTGGGGAGTGTTTGGATCGATGTGAAAATCCCAAGCCAGCTTTTTCGCTGCCTCATAAGGTGTTAAGCCAAACAGCTTGGCGGTGAAGTCGATCACATCACCGGTTTCATGGCACCCGAAGCAATAGTATCGTTCATCTACCTTCATGGACGGGTGCCTGTCTTCATGGAACGGACAGCAGGTCATGCCGTTTCGACTGACCTTCAGCCCGTAATACTCGGCGGCTTGCTTTGTGGTGACTGCCGCCTTTACCGTGGTAAAAATGTTTTTCAATGAGTTCCTCCTTCACTCTATCCTGATCGGAATTTGATTTGAGTTCAGTTTTGCTTTCCTCCTTGTCCGTTTCCCGGGTAGAAACCTTGTTTGGCTCACACCCAGTCCCCAGTGGGGCGCTCACTTCCGGCGGTAAGGTGCTTCGTGTCATTGGGTCCGTAATTCCGGAAGGTCGTGGCGGTGTATCTTGGGCAAGGAGGTCGGCTTCAGTTGTCAAGGTGCGTTTGAGGCCGGCCTTCACTGTGATCTTACGATGGAAAGGCGCTCAACCCCGGAAATTGGGCGGACTTGCAATTTCAGAAGGAGAAAAGAAAAAAGCCTTGCAAAAATGCAAGGCTCAGACCATCTTCAAACCCCTGTTTTCAGGCGAAAGCAGGGGTTTTCCATATCCACAACTCGAAACAAACAAAAAAATAAAGCCTTTACCAGGCGTTTCATGTTTTGTACGGCGGCGGTCAGAAAGCACTGCTCCCGCATGTTCTGGATACCGAGCATGCGGGCATAGCGGAGGCCATGGTTTTCTTTCGCCTCCGCAAAGGATCGTTCAATTGTCTGCTTTCTCCAGCTGTAAATGCGTTTTCCCTTGTGCGTCTTCGTAAAATGTATAATATCGTCCAGGGAATCCTGCCACACATGCCTTTCCACCATCCTTCTGCTTGTACTTGTTCCAAAGCATTCGTTTCTTCGCGGACAATTCCGGCATATCTTGCTGTCGCTGAAGTATTGCCGATATCCGTCCCGGGTGGTGGTTCGCCAGTACAGGTATTGTTTTTCCGGACAGATATAAACGTCATGTTCAAAGTCGTAATGGAATCGGTACTTTCCGTAATGCTCCTGGGCGTGCGTATGTCTTCTGTATCCAATTACGCCTTGTATCTTGTTCTTTTCCAGCAGATGCGCCGTTGCCGCGTTGTGGTATCCCGCGTCCAATCCCATATAGTCAGGCAAGTACCCCAAACGATTCTTTATTTCTTTCAGAATTTCCGGCATTGGCGTCACATCATTTATGTTAGCGGGTTCTACATGTACATTGACAATCACATTGTTTTTGCTGTCTACGGTGCGGTGTTCGCTGTAGTGAAATCCATCCGGCTTTCCATCCCGGCTCTGCTGCCCGCTGTCCGGATCCGTCAGGCTTTGCGCCTTTTGCTTCCCGCCTCCTGGCGGTGGATCATCGTCATCATCGTGGTTGAAGGGCTTTTTCCCAAGAACCTTTCTGTCCAGATCAATTTGCTCGTTCAATTCCGCCATATATTCCTTGGGTGTTTCTTCCACAGTTACGAATGTTTTCCTGTGTTTGTTGGCCTTCGCTTTTATATGGGTGGAATCTGTATAAAGGATCTTTCCGCCAACCAGTCCTTTTGCTATACACTGCCGAAGTATCTCGTTGAATATCTGCTCGGCAATGTTATTGTCCCGGAACCGCCGCACGCGATTGGAGCTAATGGTGGCATGATCCGGCCCCTTCTCTGTCAGCTTCAAGCCCAGAAACCATTTGAACGCGATGTTTTCATTCACGGCTTGTGCCAGCTTTACTTCTGACTTGATTCCATACAGATAGCCTAAAAACAGCATCCGAAACAGCAGCTCCGGCTCAATGGCGGGACGGCCATTGTCAGGACAATATAAATCCTTGCATAGATCATGGATGAAGCTGAAATCTACCGCTTTATCTATCTTCCGCAGCAGATGATCTTACGGCACCAGGTCTTCCAGCAAAACAACCTCGTATTCCTCTTGCCGGGTCGTTGGCTTTTCTCGCAGCATGTGATCCACCCCTTTATGTATATATTCGACATCCATCTCCTTTTTCCTTTTGGTTTTTTTCACTTTATAACAAAAATCCCGCCAATTAGGCGGGACTTTGCCGATGGTCTGAGCCTTGCAAAAATGCAAGGCTGGCGGTAAAGTATATTGTGCAGAAAGGACATTGAAGGAGGAGGCAGTTAACTACGTTGATTCACGAGTATCTTCCTGCTGACTGCCGAGAGAGGATCAAGGATCTTCTTAAGGAAAGAGAAATGAGCCAGGCGCAGCTGGCTGAAAAGATCGGGATATCTGAGAGCGCCTTTAGCCGCTATTTGAGCGGACAGACTGACAAGCTTTCTACAGAGAATATCGTCGCAATAGCAAAAGTGTTTGATGTGACCACAGACTTTCTGCTGTGCCTGACTGACGTTCCCTTCACTACGAACTTCGACATTGAAAAGCTGGGGCTGTCTGTGAAAGCGGCTGAGAAGCTGCTGCAACGAAAGGTTGACCCAACTGTTGTCAGTCAGCTGATCGAGCTTCCTGCTTTTAACAGGCTGATTTTCCAGCTTGCTGCTGTGCAAAGAGGGGTGCTCGATGCGGGATACCAATACATGAACGAGATGTTTTCCGCAGCCAAGACGTTATATGTTGACCATGTTCAGGATCACCCGGAGGACAGACAAGCAGCGAAAAATGCGCTGGCTGACATCCGTGCTCTGGCGATGATTCGGCCTGAAGCAAATATGGCTGGAGTGGAAGACGCCATGCGGCAGATTGTCACAGAATTCCGAAAAGGCGCAGACAGTTATCTTGCGGAGACGCAAAAGCTTACATCAGAAATCATGCGGAAGATCACTGGTCAATTGCAAAAGCAGTTGAATCATCCAATGAAGCTGCAGGGGATTACGCCGGAGATGATGGTGGATGGGATCATCCACTATTTGCAGGAGACAGAGATGACGGACGATCAATTGAGTGCTTTGCGATCCGATCTGATTCCGCTCTTCACAAAACCGTCCGATCTGGCAGAACAGAAGATGCTGACAGACGATTCCATGCAGTGAAGCTGCCGCATTCTCCTGAGGTGGTATCACAATGATACCAACACTTGATATCAAAGTGATACCACGCTCTGATGCGGTGCAGGTCTCTCTAACTATGGGGGCAGAGATGCGCGGAGGGAGGACGGTATCCCTTTGCTCCGGTGCTGGACCAGGCTGCCGCCTTCCGCTGTAATCGCTCCACAATTCCAGCCGCGCCCGTCTTCTTTTGCCCAATCCCTTCGGGCAAAACAAGCCGTCCGCTGCCAGCCCCTTCGCAAAGGTATAACACACTAGACTTTGCAAGCAAAGTCGTGTGCCAAGGGGACGCTGTCCCCGTTGGATTCCCTGCCACGAAACCGCTGGTTTCTTTGGATTCTTCCGGCCAAGAAGGGCTGTCGCCCTTCTTTGGAATCCACCCCAAAAGCAAAAACGGAATGTGCCAAAATGCAAGCACATTCCATTTTGCTTTTCAGAAATGCGGCAGAATCCTCGTTCGATTTACTGCCACATTTCTATGGCCTGCCCGGCTTCCTGTATCTGTTCTTGGGTTCTTTGTCCGGGTTATCGAATCGGATCAATACTCCGTTTGCAGTCAGGTTTCGTCAACAACGCTCAATCAGTTGTTGGGAAACCGGGATAGGTGATGAGAGCAGCGCCATGATGAGATATAATCATATTTGTGATATACTTAACTGATCTCTTGTCCAACATAAGCTCGGAAAGAAATCAGCTGTATGCAAGAAATAGCATCTATGCTACGTCTTTATTGTGTAAGGTATGCCGGAGTGACCGGCAGTGGAAAGAAGGACAGCTACGATGAAGAAACCCATCCTTTGCCTTGTTGCTCTGATTCTCATGTTGCTCAGCAGTACGGCGTTGGCAGCCGGCAGTGATGAAGCACTGATCACAGATACACTCCGCCAGGCAGGCATCACCGTGCCGGTGCAACTCACGCAGTGGGGCGACACGGCTGCTTGCTTCGCCGAGACGGATGGCGTCAAAAGGCTGGTCCTTCTGGAGCGGCATGACGGCGCGTGGCAGGTCGTGATCGATAATCCGACTGCTCTGATTCAGGAGTGGGACTGGCCGGAGCTATATTCGGACACCGACACAGCGATCTATTGGGAGTACAACGATTTTGACGGCAAGACCGCCATGGTTTTCAGCAGCTGGCGGGAAGCCGGCGTATGGGGACAGGTGGAAGCGCAGATCGCAGGCAATGAAGCCGCAGGCGCACTGTATCCCCTGACGTGCATCGGATGGCGCGAAAACCATGGCGGTGAAATCGTGCTTACCCATTTTATCGATGATGAAAATGGTAATACGATTCGTGAGTCTGTCGAGTATGTTCCCGCGCCGCAGCTTTCAGGGTATTCCCAACTTGCAACCTATGACGTTGCCAAGTTCCCTGTTTTTGAACAGGCAAGTGCTTTGACAGGTGTATATTCTGAGCTGGCCCTCGTCGGCGCATGGCAGTTCGTAGGCGGCGGTGAGCTGATGGGCTTCGGCTTCCGGCTGAACGCGGACGGCACGGGCCAGTGGCTGGGCAGTGAGGACATGGAGCACTGTCCGCCAAAGCACCTGCGGGAAACTGGTGACAGCTTTACCTGGCAGCTGGACGGGGACAGCTTCATCTGCCGGAACAGCCAGGGCACCGTCGAACGGTTCACGCTTGAGCAGGCGGACTTCCGCATTCTCTTCACAGAGGAGGAGGCCGGCGGCTTCTATGCCCGCTTCGACGAAGAGGCCATCCGGGCGGAGATCGAAGACCGCATGGGCCGCGGGGAGATGACGGAGTTTGACGCGCTGGTGATGGACTATCTGGATGACACCCTGGAACCCACGCTGGCGGAGCGTCTGAACCTCCGCGATGTCAACGCCCGGGTGGACTGGTACTCGGAGGAGAAAAGCGTCGTCGTTGACGCCTGGCAGCTGGACGAGGATGACGCTGTCACCATCCGCTTTACGGAATCCGACCTGACCGTCACCATCGGGGCAGCCGAATCCAAATGGACAAGCGGAGGCGGGATCGGCAGGGATCTGACGGCGCATGCGTATTACCAGACTGCGTCCACTGCCCTGGGAAACGTGCGGGAAGAGCTGGCCGAGCAGCAGATGCTCACCGGAGATGTGACTCCATCCGGCAGGGAACCGCAGCCCGGTGAAGCGGCTATCATGGCGGAGATCGAACAGAAACGCGCCGACGGCACAGCGGATGCTTTCGACAATCTCGCCATGGATGCCATGGACGGAACCATGATCGCCCGGCTGGAGGCCATGAGCCTGACCGAGGTCAGCACGAGGCTGAACTGGGAAGGTTCACTGCACTTCATCCTGGCCTGGGGCCGGGATGCCGAAACCCATTTCCGGGTGGCGCTGCGCTTCACCCCCTGCGCCATCGGCGTGTGCGTGGGCGATGAGGTCGGAGATGTGACGCAGATCCCGGTCAGCTGGTATGAGAACTACCTCCGAAACCCGGAGGTTGAGATCTACGAGAACGCATACCGGCTGATC
>ONRC01000049.1 GCA_900320085.1 uncultured Eubacteriales bacterium | reverse complement strand
GAGCAATGTCCGCATGAAGCGGACTTGCGACGATTGAGCCTGCGGAGAACGCCGCCAACCCGGATGCTTTGCATCCGGGGAAAGCCAGGGAATCATCCGCAGGGGAAAGTTCACTTTCCCCTGCGGATGTTCCCAGGCTTTCTTGGGCCAGAAGCCCTCAAACTTTTCGTAACCCCAGCGCGGCAGGCGAAGCTTGTCCGCTTTTTCCAACTACGTTATTTCGCCAAATGCGGGTCCAGGGTCCTCAGGACCCTGGTTGGGGTCTGGGGCGAACAGCCCCAGCGTTCCCCTTAGTGATTTAAAGTGCCCTATTATACAGCAACTCAATCATTTTACTTTTGGGGGAATTGACATGGAACGCATCAAAAACCTATTTGCCGACACCGGCGACCGGGACCAGACCATCGTACGCACGAGCGTGATCGGCATCATCGCCAACGTGCTGCTGGCGTCCTTCAAGGCCGTCGTGGGCCTTTTGTCCAATTCCATTGCCGTGGTGCTGGACGCGGTGAACAACCTGTCCGACGCGGCGTCGTCCATCATCACCATCGTGGGCACCAAGCTGGCGGGCCGGGAACCGGACAAAAAGCACCCCTTCGGCTACGGCCGGATCGAATACCTGAGTGCCATGATCATTTCCGTCATCGTGCTCTACGCCGGCATCACGTCCTTCGTGGAGTCGGTCAAGAAAATCATCACCCCCGAAACCCCGGATTATTCCTGGGTCGCGCTGGTGGTGATCGCCGCGGCGGTGGTGGTGAAGCTGCTGCTGGGGCGGTATGTGAAGGGTGTGGGGGGAAAGGTCAACTCCGATTCCCTCATCAATTCCGGCGAGGATGCGCGGCTGGACGCCATCATTTCCGCCTCCACCCTGGTCGCTGCGGTGATTTACCTGGCCTCCGGTCTGTCATTGGAAGCGTGGCTGGGCGCGGTGATTTCCATTTTGATCATCAAGTCCGGCGTTGAAATGCTGCGGGATACCCTGAGCAAGATCCTGGGCGAAAGCGCCGATGCCGACATGGCCCGCAGCATCAAGGAAACCGTCTGCTCCTTCCCCGGCGTGCACGGGGCCTATGACCTGATCCTGCACAATTACGGCCCGGACACCTACCACGCCTCCGTCCATATCGAGGTGCCCGACACCTATTCCGCCAATCAGCTGGACGAGCTGATCCGGGAGATTTCCATGACGGTCTTCCAGAAGCATCATGTCATCCTGACCGCTGTGGGCGTGTATTCTTTGAATACCCGCGACCCGCGGGTGATCGAGGTGCGGGAAAGCGTGCGCAAGTGCGTGTTCTCCCATGAGCATATCGCGCAGATGCACGGCTTTTACCTGAACGAAGAAAAGAAAACCATTCGCTTTGACATCGTGATTTCCTTCGACGCTCCGGACCGCCGCGCGGTCTACCAGGCGGTACGGGAGGATGTGCAGCGGCTTTACCCAGACTATACCATCGTCGCCGCCATGGATACGGATTTCACTGAGTAACCCTGCATTTTAACTGATAATAAAAAGGATAGAAACAAAGCCCGCCGGAGAAACCGACGGGCTTTGTTTTCATGACGCGCTGGGCTTATTTCGCAGCGCGCTTGTTGAAGATCACGTTGATGATGATGCCCAGGATCAGGCCGGTGGCGATGGAGGAGATGGTCACGGCGCCGAAGTTCAGGGTCAGGCCGCCGATGCCGGTCACCAGGATGGCGGCGACCACGAACAGGTTGCGGTTGTCGTTCAGGTCCACAGGCTGGAGCATCTTGAGGCCGGACACGGCGATGAAGCCGTACAGCGCGATGCACACGCCGCCCACGATGCAGGAGGGGATGGAGTTCACGAAGCATACGAAGGGATCAAAGAAGGAAAGGATGATGCAGTACACCGCCGCGATGGCGATGGTGCTGATGGAAGCGTTGCCGGTGATGGCCACGCAGCCGACGGATTCGCCGTAGGTGGTGTTGGGGCAGCCGCCGAAGAAGGAGCCGATGATGGAGCCCACGCCGTCGCCGATCAGGGTGCGGTCCAGGCCGGGGTCGGTGATCAGGTCGCGTTCGATGATGGAGGACAGGTTCTTGTGGTCGGCGATGTGCTCGGCCAGGGTCACGAAGGCCACGGGGGCGAACAGCACGAAAATGCTGATTACGTCGGCGAAGGAGCCGATCTTGTTGGCGGCGTCGGGATACGCGCCGAAGATGCCCAGGAAGGTGAAGCGCGGCACCTTGAAGATCTGCATATTGTCAAAGGCGGCCAGGTTGACCAGCTTCAGCGCGTCGATGTTGGCGGCGTTGCCGATGAAGGTGAACACCAGGGCAACCACGTAGGCGCCCAGGATACCGATGATGAAGGGGATCATCTTCATGCCCTTGCTGCCCTTGGTGGAGGCGTACACGGTGATGACAAAAGCAATTATGCCTACCAGGATATGAACAAGGCTGTATCCGGAGAAGAAGCCAATTTCTGTGGCTTCCGCCAAGTTTTCAGCGGTAATGGTGCCCGCGAATCCTTCTACCAGCTTCACGAAGCTATGGTCACCATTCAGATTGGCAATGTTATTTACAGCGCTACCGCACAGGCTCAAACCGATCAGGGCCACGGTGGGGCCGATGACCACGGGGGGCAGGAGCTTGTTGACCCATTCTGAGCCGGTCTTTTTGATGATCAGGGCGATGATCACGTACACCAGACCCGCAAACACGGCGCCCAGGAAGATGCCCAGGAAGCCGAAGGCCACGGCGCCCGCCAGCGGGCCGATGAAGGCGAAGGAAGAACCCAGGAACACGGGGCTCTTTTTCCGGGTGGCAATGAAGAGATAGAACAGCGTGCCGAAACCCGCGCCGCACAGCGCGGCGGGCTGGCTCATGTATGTGCCGGTGCCGTCCACCAGGATGGGCACCAGCAGGGTGGCGGCCATGATGGCCAGCAATTGCTGGAAGGCGTAGATCAGGTTCTTTTTGATGGGTGGCTTGTCCGCGATGTCGTATACCAGTTTCATCGGTAATGTTCCCCCTGTCAAGAATTTATATTAGCGCCGCAAGGCGTTAACATGCTTTTCTGCCGTCCATCCGGCTTTGCAAAAGAAAAAGCCTGCCCGGCACAGGCAGACCGCAAAGCGCGTTTTCCGCGCGAGCAAAAGCGTTTCATCGTCTCTTGCCGGTCTCTCTGTACCGCCTTAAAGATGAACCGTGGAAAGTATACCTGTTTTTCAGATTATTGTCAATGGGGAAAATGGCGAAAAAACAGGGTTGACAGGGAAAGAACAGCACAGTAAGATGAGAAAAGAAAACAGCGGGGAGGCGATCAAAATGCTCATTGAAAAATCCTGCGGCGCGGTAGTCATCAACCGGGAGGGCGGGGAAACGCGATACCTGCTGATTGCCAACCCCTCGGGCATCTGGGGCTTTCCCAAGGGCCACATGGAAGCGGGGGAAACCGAGCGGGAAACCGCCCTGCGGGAAATCAGGGAAGAAACCGGCCTGGACGTTCAATTCCTGGGGGAATTCCGCGCCGCGGACACCCATGCCCTCCTCCGGGAGGGCCGCCCCGACGTGACCAAGCAAATCACCTATTTTCTGGCGGAGTATAAAGGCCAGTCCTTCCACCCCCAGCCCGGGGAAATCTCCCAAATCCGCCTGATGACCTTCCGGGAAGCCCTGGATGCTTTTCAGTATGAAAGCTCCAAGCGCATCCTGCGGGAAGCGGTTGCGTATGTATCCGCTCACGGAACGTGAAAAAAAGACGCTTTTTCCTTGCAAAACCTTTCCGCATCCTGTATAATGAAGGAGCAATATTCCAAGAAGAAAAGGGGAGTCGATTCCAATGAAGATTTTGATTGTCAACGCCGGTTCTTCCTCTCTGAAATACCAGCTCATCGACATGGACGATGAATCCACCCTGGCCAAGGGCATCGTGGAGCGCATCGGCATGGGCGGCGAAGGCCACGCCGATATGAAGGTGAACGGCAAAACCGTGTGCGACGTGGTGGAGCCCATCGAGGACCACGTGAAGGCCTGCCACCTGATGCTGGGCTTCCTGACCGATCCTGAAAAGGGCGTGGTCAAGGATATGAAGGAAATCGGCGCTGTGGGCCACCGCGTGCTGCACGGCGGCAACAAGTTCTCCGAATCCGTCGTGATCGACGATAACGTGCTGGCCGCCATCGAGGAATTCATTCCCCTGGGCCCCCTGCATAACCCCGCCAACCTGATGGGCATCAAGGCCTGCCAGGAAGTCATGCCCGGCACCCCCATGGTGGCCGTGTTCGACACCGCCTTCCACCAGACCATGCCCCCCAAGGCTTACATGTACGGCGTTCCCTATGAATACTATGAACGCCTGCACGTGCGCCGCTACGGCTTCCATGGAACCAGCCACCGGTTCGTGAGCAAGCATGCCGCCGAATTCATGGGCAAGAAGCCCGAAGAAGTGAAGATGATCACCTGCCACCTGGGCAACGGCTCCTCCCTGGCCGCCGTGGCTTACGGCAAGTGCGTGGACACCTCCATGGGCCTCACGCCTTTGGAAGGCATGATCATGGGCACCCGCTCCGGCGTGATGGACCCCGCCGTGATCCAGTACATCTGCAATAACGATCACATCTCCGTGGACGAAATGCTGAACATCTGCAACAAAAAGAGCGGTCTGCTGGGCATCTCCGGCCTGTCCAACGACATGCGCGACATCGAAAAGGCCACCTTCGTGGACCAGAACCCCCGCGCCAAGCTGGCTTGGGACATGCTGATCTATGAAATCACCAAGTACATCGGCTCCTACATCGCCGGCATGAACGGCGTGGACGCCATCGTGTTCACCGGCGGCATCGGCGAAAACACCAACAAGCTGCGCGAGCAGGTGATCGACGGCCTGAGCTGGATGGGCATTGCCATCGACCATGCCAAGAACGACGCCATGAAGCCCGGCAAGGCCGAGGATACCGACCTGACCGCCGAAGGCAGCCGCGTCAAAATCCTGGTCATCCCCACCAACGAAGAAATCGCCATCGCCCGGGATACCCTGGAGTTGGTCACCAAATAAAGAAACAACATGCAAACGGCTGCCGGAACCACCCGTTCCGACAGCCGTTCTTTTTATGACTGCAAGTATTGATCGATTTTTTGAATCATCGGGTCCAGCAGCTTCATCAGCGGCCTTTCCAGCAGATATTTGCGCAGGAGGTCAATGGCCGCGCAGGCAAGATAAATCATCGGCGGTGCCAGCAGCGCGGTTTTCCAGAAGTCCGGGGTTTGGCACGCCCACCATACCTGGACCCACTGCCCCCAGATCATGCTGCGGAAATACATGTGGTCGTGAATCAGGTACACCCCGAAGGATGCGCCGGACAGCAGCGTCAGCGCCTTGACGGGCTTCACCCGGATGCCGGTGAAGAACAGGAACAGGGCAATGGAGCAAATGACTTGCGGTACGACATTTTTGTCCGCGAAGAAGTTCTGCCTGCTGCCCACCCGCTGGAACAGGTCGGGGAAGTTTTTTCCCCACAGGCACAGCCCGGCGATGAGCGTCACCATACCCAGGAACACCAGCCCGTGCACCGGCCAGCAGCGGGTGAAGCGGCTGGGATACTTGCGAAAGTACGCGCCCAGGACATACAGGAAAAAGAACCAGGTGATCTGGTGGAAAAACTGATTGGATGGATTCTGGAATGTAACTGTAGGAATGACCGACAGATAAACCGCCGACACAATCAGAATCCACAGGTGCGCGCGCTTGCTGAGGTTCTTGACGGCAGGCTGCAAAATGGGCAGCACCGCGTTCAGGCCCAGGTACATCACCACAAACCAGTAAGGGCTGCGGGTGATGATCAGGGCGGAATCGACGATGTTCTGACCGGTGATGGCCGGGTTCCAGCCGGTGTATTTCATTACCAGCGTCAGCCCTACCGAATAAAACATCGTTTGTAGGACGGTAGCAAAGAAGCGCTTGGACTTAAATGGGGCCAGGAAATAGCCCGTGATCATCACGAAGCAGTTGACCCCTGTCATGCCGCCCGCGAACAGGAACGTGGCGATCACCCGGTTTTCCGTCAGCGGCGACTGCATCGCCACCCCGTGCCAGGCCAGGTGATGCCCCAGGATGATCAGCATGCACACGATGCGCAGCAATTCAATATTGCCCTCCCGGGGCGTACCTTCCGGGAGGGCAGTTTTTTCTATATGTTTCATCCGATCTTTTCTTTGAAGCCCATGTATTTACGCAGCACTTCGGGGATGCGGATGGTGCCGTCGGCCTGCAGGTTGTTTTCCAGGAAGGCGATCAGCATCCGGGGCGGGGCCACGACGGTATTGTTCAGGGTATGGGGCAGATACTTTTTGCCGTCCGCGCCCTTCACGCGAATCTGCAGGCGGCGGGCCTGGGCGTCGCCCAGGTTGGAGCAGCTGCCCACTTCAAAGTATTTCTGCTGGCGGGGGCTCCAGGCTTCCACGTCGCAGGACTTGACCTTCAGGTCGGCCAGGTCGCCGGAGCAGCATTCCAGGGTGCGGACGGGAATATCCATGCTGCGGAAGAAATCGACGGTGTTCTGCCAGAGCTTGTTGTACCAGTCCATGCTTTCCTCGGGCTTGCAGACCACGATCATTTCCTGCTTTTCAAACTGGTGGATGCGGTACACGCCGCGCTCTTCGATGCCGTGGGCGCCCACTTCCTTGCGGAAGCAGGGGGAGTAGGAGGTCAGGGTCTGGGGCAGTTCGCTCTCGTCCAGGATCTGGTCGATGAACTTGCCGATCATGCTGTGCTCGCTGGTGCCGATCAGGTACAGGTCCTCACCCTCGATCTTGTACATCATGTTTTCCATTTCGGCAAAGCTCATGACCCCGTTCACCACCGCGCTGCGGATCATGAAGGGAGGCACGTAATAGGTGAAGCCCCGGTCGATCATGAAGTCGCGGGCATAGCTCAGGATGGCGCTGTGCAGCCGGGCGATGTCGCCCTTTAAATAGTAGAAACCGTTGCCGGAGGTGCGGCGGGCGGAATCCAGGTCGATGCCGTTGAGGCGCTCCATGATATCCACGTGATAGGGGATTTCCCATTCGGGCACCACGGGTTCCCCGAAGCGCTCGTTTTCCACGTTCTGGCTGTCGTCCTTGCCGATGGGCACGGAGGCGTCGATGATGTTGGGAATCACCATCATGCGCTTTTTGATTTCCTCGGCGTATTCGGCTTCCTTCACTTCCAGGGCGGCCATTTCATCCTGCATGTCCTTGACCTGCTGCTTGGCGGCCTCGGCCTCGTCCTTCTTGCCCTGGCCCATCAGCGCGCCGATCTGCTTGCTGATCTTGTTCCGCTGGGAACGCAGGAAATCCGCCCGCTGAATGGCTTCGCGGTTCTTTTTGTCCAGGTCGATCACTTCGTCCACCAGGGGCAGCTTCTGATCCTGGAACTTCTTTTTGATGTTTTCCTTCACCAGGTCGGGGTTGGTACGAATGAGGTTAATGTCGATCATGGGAGGCGCTTCCTTTCTTTATTTGACTTTCATAGCAGAGGGGGATGGATTCAGTGTACAGAGCGCAGAGTACAGAGTTCAGATTGATATACTCGATGAATCAGCGCAAATCTGAGCTTGATCACACAATATTATCTGCACTCTGTACTCTGAACTCCGCACACTCGCTTTCATCCTCTACCCGAAACAAAAGACGCTGCAATTGTTTCTGGATAATAAAAAACCTCCTGTCCCGTTCTCTGGGACGGAAGGATTCCGCGTTGCCACCCAGCTTGCGCAAAGGACCCTTTGCGCCGCTCGCCTGCGCTGTATGGGGCGCGCCCCGGCGATTCGTCATCGCCCGCTCCGGGGCGGATCGCAATTCCTTCCAGCTGCCTTGCACCCTCCGGCAGCTCTCTGCGTGGAAGCGTCCTTGCCATTCCCCATCATCGCGGCAGACAGTATCATAGCACGAAAACGGCAGAATTGCAAGAAAAATCTTCTGGGGGAAACCGCTCTTTGGAGGAAAAAGAGTTGCCTTCCCCTCGCAGGGGAAGGTGGCGCACAGCGCCGGATGAGGTCTACCCCCAGACCCCTTTCCGAGAAATCCAAAACAGACGGAAAGAATGTTCATAACTGGTTGATTGAAAAAGAAAAATGCGTTATACTAAATACAGCTTTTTCAAAGAAAACAAAGGAGGACGCTTCCTATGAAATTTGCTATCGCGTGCGACCCGGCCGGCGTGCCGCTGAAGGAGCCCATCAAGGAAACTTTGCATGAACTGGGCATTGAAACCGTGGACCTTGGCATCAACGAGGGCGACCCGCGGGACTATCCCATCTTCGCCGTCCGCGCGGCCAACGCGGTCGTCAGCGGGGAATGCGACCGGGGCATCATCCTCTGCGGCACCGGCGTGGGCATTTCCATCGCCGCCAACAAGGTGAAGGGCATCCGCTGCTGCTGCTGCTCCGACGCGTACAGCGCCAAAATGAGCCGCGCCCACAACGACGCCAACATGCTGGCCCTGGGCGGCCGCGTGATCGCCCCCGAGCTGGCCAAGCTGATCGTGGAGCTCTGGGTCAAAACCCCCTTCGAGGGCGGACGCCACCAGCGCCGCATCGACATGTTCTCTTTGATCGAGGAAGGAAAGCCGGTAGAATAATGGCAAAGCAAGAAAAGACCAACGTGATGCGTACGTTGGAGCGGCTGAAAATCCCGTATCAGGAACATTTCTACGGCGATACCGAGGCCATCAGCGGCGTGGAGGTGGCGGCGGCACTGGGCGAAGACCCGGCCCGCACCTTCAAGACCCTGGTGACCGTGGGCAAAAGTAAGACCCATTACGTGTTCATGGTGCCCGTGGCGGAGGAACTGGATCTGAAAAAGGCCGCCGCCGCGGTGGGGGAGAAGGCCATCGAGATGATCAAAAGCAAGGAGCTTTTGCCCCTCACCGGCTACATCCATGGCGGCTGTTCCCCCGTCGGGATGAAAAAGCAGTTCCGCACCGTCATCCACGACACCGCGCCGTCCTTCGATACCATTTTGTTTAGCGCGGGCAGGATCGGCTATCAGGTGGAATGCTCGCTGGAGGGGCTGAGGAAAGCCGTGGCAGTGGAGTGCGCGGACCTGATCGTGAGAGCGGGGAGCTAAGAGTTGAGCGTAAAGAGTGAAGCGTGGAGATTTCTTTTGTTATATTGCCTGACTTTCCTTCTTATTGGGTGACTATCTAAATCTGCACTCTGCACTCTGAACTCTGTACTCTCTGCGCACCAAACGCCTAAATCATTACAATTCTCTGAACAATTCCGAAAAGCCGCAGATAATTCGCCCGGGAATCGTAAAAAAGGATTGACAAACGCCCCCTGAACACGATATAATAATGCCCGGTCACGATTGGAGGGATGAACTTGCTGCTGGATGTTTCGCGCGCGATGCGTCAGCCCGGCGAGGCGATTCCCTTTGAACATCATGACGAAATCCCCCCGCAGGAGATTTTCGGCGAAACGGTCACGTTCGACGATGTGCTCCTGACGGGACACTTCTCCGGCGCGGAGGACAACCTTCGCCTCTGGGGCATGCTCACCTGCACGGCCCACGGCCATTGCGCCGGGTGCTTGAAGCCGGTGGATTTGGCGATGGAGATTCCCTTTGACGAGAACTTCGTCCGCCTCACCCGCTTTACCCAGCAGGAGGAAACGCCCGACGGGGAAGAAAGATGGATGTACGAGGGCTCGAAGGTAGACCTTGCGCGTCTGTCGATGACTTTGGCGGTGCTCGAATTGCCCATACGCTTTGTGTGCGGCGATGACTGCCCGGCGCTTGCCGCGCTGCCGTCAGAGGAAGATTTAACTTCGCATGCTTGCCAGAAGGACATGCCCGACCAGCATCCTTTTTCGGCATTGCAGCAATTGCTGACAAAGGATCAGGAGGTGTAATTATGGCTCTGCCCAAAGGAAAAGTATCCAAGGCCCGCGGCCGTTCCCGTCGCGCCAATTGGAAGCTGGAAGTTCCCGCGATCGTCGAGTGCAAACAGTGCCACCAGATGAAGCTGGCGCACCACGTCTGCAAGCATTGCGGCTACTATGATGGCAAACAGATCATCAACATGGAAGAGAAGGAAGAACAGAAGAACGCGTAAGTTTTTCTTTCAACGGGAAAATGCCTGAACGGGCATTTTTTCGTACATACCTTCATGGCCCTGAGAACGGAAGGAGTACGTTTCAGGCACCCCCAAAAGAGAGGCGGTTCATCGGCTGAAAGGCCGCCGGGGCAGCGAAGCGGAAGGTCGTCCGGGAGGGCGGCGGATGAACATGCGCAAGCAGAATAGTCCGTCCGGAAAGGAACGCACGTTACAGCGGCCATGAGGCGGCGGGAGAAATCCCGCAGCGAAGCAAGGTGGTACCACGGGTCAATCCGTCCTTCGGGAGGGGTTGGCCCGTTTCTTTTTTCAGAGGACAGTGTGCAGAGTACAGAGTGCAGATTGATTAGCGTCAATCGCTGCAAGTCTGTTGTAGATTGCTCACTATATACTCTGAACTCTGTACTCTCATTCCGACAAAGGAGGAATCAAAATGCCTGAAGAATTTACCATGGAAAAAACCTATAATCCCCAGGCCATTGAGGCCGAGACCTACAAAAAATGGGAAGAAAGTGGAGCCTTTGCCCCGAAGATCGACAAGAGCAGGAAGCCCTTCACCATCGTGATGCCGCCGCCCAACGTGACGGGCCAATTGCACATGGGCCATGCCATGGACGCGACCCTGCAGGATTCCCTGATCCGCTATCACCGCATGAAGGGCGACCCCACCCTCTGGCTGCCCGGCACCGACCACGCTTCCATTGCCACCGAGGTGAAGGTGGTGGAGAAACTGCGCAGCGAAGGGCTCACCAAAGAACAGCTGGGCCGCGAAGGATTCCTGGAGCACGCCTGGGCCTGGAAGCGGGAATACGGCGGACGCATCACGCGTCAGCTTCGCCGCATGGGCGCTTCCTGCGATTGGAGCCGCGAGCGCTTCACCATGGACGAGGGCTGCTCCAAGGCCGTGCGCGAGGTGTTCGTGCGGCTGTATGAAAAGGGCTTGATCTACCGGGGCTACCGCCTGGTGAACTGGTGCACTCACGACGGCACCGCCATCTCCGACGCCGAAGTGGAATACGTGGAAAAAGACGGTAACTTCTGGCACATCCTGTATCCCGTGAAGGAAACGGGCGAAAAGCTGGAGCTGGCCACCACCCGCCCCGAAACCATGCTGGGCGACACCGCCGTGGCCATCAACCCCAACGACCCCCGCTATGCCCACCTGCACGGCTGCCACGTGATCCTGCCCCTGATCAACAAGGAAATCCCCATTGTGTGCGACGAGCACGCCGATATGGAAAAGGGCACCGGCGTGGTGAAGATCACCCCCGCCCACGACCCCAACGACTTTGAAGTGGGCCAGCGCCATAACCTGCCCATCGTGCGCGTGTTCACCTACGACGGCCATATGACCGGCGCCAAGGACAAGGCTGAGGCCGACGCCATCTTTGCCGCGGGCAAGGCCGCCGTGAACGAACCCGAGGTGCTGGACTGCGGCAAGTACGCCGGCATGACCACCGACGAAGCCCGGAAGGCCATCGTGGCCGACCTGACCGAGCTGGGCCTACTGAAGGAGATCGAGCCCCTCAAGCATGAGGTGGGCACCTGTTACCGCTGCCACACAGTGATCGAACCCATGATGAGCCTGCAGTGGTTCGTGAAGATGGAGCCGCTTGCGAAACCCGCCCTGGAAGCCGTGAAGGAAGGAAAGACCAAATTCCTGCCCGACCGCTTCGCCAAGATCTACTATAACTGGATGGAAAACACCAAGGACTGGTGCATCAGCCGCCAGCTCTGGTGGGGCCATCGCATCCCCGCCTGGTACTGCGAGGATTGCGGCAAGATCATCGTGAGCCGGGAAGACCCGACCGAATGCTCTTGCGGCTGCAAGAAGCTGACCCAGGATGAAGATGTGCTGGACACCTGGTTCTCCTCCGCCCTGTGGCCCTTCTCCACGCTGGGATGGCCGGACAACACCGACGACCTCAAATACTTCTACCCCACCACCACCCTGGTGACGGGCTACGATATCATCTTCTTCTGGGTGGCCCGGATGATCTTCTCCGGTATCGAGAACATGGGCGAGGTGCCCTTTGAAAACGTGGTCATCCACGGCTTGGTGCGCGACGCTCTGGGCCGCAAGATGAGCAAATCCTTGGGCAACGGCGTGGACCCCCTGGAAATCATCGACCAGTACGGCGCGGACGCCCTGCGCTTCTCCCTGGTGATGGGCATTTCTCCCGGCAACGACACCCGCTACTCCACCGAAAAAGTGGAAATGGCCCGGAACTTTGCCAACAAGGTGTGGAACGCCAGCCGCTTCGTGCTCATGAACCTGGACGGCAAGGAAACGCTCGACGGCAAGGAACTGACCCTGCCTGACCATTGGATTTTGACCAAGTTCAACGAGGCTGTGCGCCAGATCAGCAAGAACTTTGAGGAAGCGGAATACGGCCTGGCCGCCCAGAAGATATACGATTTCACTTGGTCCGAATTCTGCGACTGGTATATCGAGCTGGCCAAAGGCGGTTTGCTGGGTGACGACCCGCAGCGCAAGGCCGCCGTGCGCGCCGTGCTGCAAACGGTGCTTTCCGGCCTGCTCCGCCTGCTGCATCCCTTCATGCCCTTCCTGACGGAGGAAGTGTACAAGAACCTGCCCGGCGAAAGCGAAGCCTCCTGCATGCTGGCCGAATGGCCCAAGGCGCTGGAAGATTACGACTTCCCCGCTGAAGCCGCCCGGATGGAGGGCATCATGGACATGATCCGCGCCATCCGCAACCTGCGCGCCGATATGAAGGTGCAGCCCAGCCACAAGGCCCGCCTGATGGTGCGGCCCGCCGACGGCTGGCACGACGCCTTCGCGGGCACCGAAGTGTACTTCGCCCGCCTCGCCAGCGTGAGCCAGCTGGAAATGCTGGAGCCCGGCCAGGCCATCAACGAAAAGATCGTCAGCGCCGTGTGCCAGGCCGGTGAGTTCTTCATCCCCTTGGGCGAGCTGGTGGATCTGGAAAAGGAAAAGGCGCGCCTGGGCAAGGAACGCCAGAACCTGGTGAACGAAATCGCCCGCGCCGAAGGCAAGCTGAACAACCCCGGCTTCGTGGCGAAAGCTCCCGCCAATCTGGTGGCCGCCGAAAAGGAAAAGCTGGAAAAGAACAAGGAAATGCTGGTGTCGCTGGATAAGCGCATCGCGGAACTCGGTTAATAGTATTTATCGGGGGAAACCTCTCTTTGGATGGCACCTCATCCGGCGCTGCGCGCCACCTTCCCCTCAAGGAGAAGGCTAAGAGAGGTTTCCCCCGAACCCCCTTCCGAGAAAGCCAAGAAAAGGGGGAATGTTATAACTACTGACAGGAAGACAAGTAAAGGGAGAGATCATGTCATTTCATCATATTCCCGTATTGCTCAAAGAAGTGCTGGAATACCTGAATCCCCAGCCGGGGGAAGTGTATGCTGACGGCACCCTGGGCGGCGGCGGGCACAGCGAAGCGATCCTGAAAGCCATGGGGGAAGGCGGCGTACTGTACGGCATCGACCGCGACCCAGCGGCCATCGCGGCGGCGACGGAACGGTTGAAGGGTTTTCCCGGCTTCCACGCGGTGCACGGGAATTTTCATGATATAAAAGAATTGCTTCCCGGCGTACAGCTGAACGGCGGTTTATTGGATCTGGGCGTTTCCTCCTATCAGCTGGACACTCCGGAGCGGGGCTTTTCCTATCATGAGGACGCGCCGCTGGACATGCGCATGGACACCACCCAGGGCATGACGGCGGCGGAATACGTGAACACGGTCAGCGAGCAGGAATTCTGCCGCGTCCTGCGGGAATACGGTGATGAAAAATGGGCCGTCAGGATCGCGCAGATTCTGATGGAAAAACGCAGTCAAAAGCCACTGGCTACCACCCAGGACCTGGTGGCCGTGGTGGACGCGGCCATCCCAAAGGCCGTGCGCCGCAAGGACGAAGGACACCCCGCCCGCCGCACCTTCCAGGCGGTGCGTATCGCGGTGAACGACGAATTGGCGCCGCTGGAACAGGCTTTGCGGGACTGGGTGGATATGCTCGTTCCCGGCGGGCGGCTGGCGGTGATCACCTTCCATTCGGTGGAGGACCGCATCGTGAAGCTCACCTTCCGCAAGCTGCAAAACCCCTGCACCTGCCCGCCCAAGGCCCCCATCTGCACCTGCGGCAAAAAGCCCCTGGGCCGCGCCATCGGCGGGGCGATCAAGGCAAGCAAGGATGAACTAAGCGATAACAACCGCGCGCACAGCGCTACCTTACGGGTTTTTGAAAAGAAACTGTAAACCCTGTTATGACCTTGAAACTTTGTATTCAATTGTACCTGAAACCAAGGCATATACTGATTAATTCAATCCTGTAAATATCGATACGTCTATTCTATGTAGGGGCGGATATCATCCGCCCGTCCGGTAAAATCGTTACAATGCCTGTATTTTCATGCATACTTGCTATCCTACTGTCCGGGCGGATACTATCCGCCCCTACAGGTAATTGGCATTGTATACAACGATGATAACTCAAACAGTGATTGTTAGAACTTTTTAATAAGTATGAAGGGACATGAAATCATGAGCACCCTGTACGTGGTCGCCACGCCCATCGGCAATCTTTCGGACATGAGCCCTCACGCCGTTGAAACCCTGAAAAGCGTTACCCTCATCGCCGCGGAGGATACCCGGGTCACCAAAAAACTGACCAATCATTTCGGCATTGAAACGCCGCTGATCTCCTGCCATCAGCACAACGAAAAGGGCCGCGCGCCGGAAATCGTGCAGCGGATGCTGAGCGAGGACATGGACGTGGCGGTGGTCACCGACGCGGGCACTCCTGCTATTTCCGACCCCGGAACCGAGCTGGTGCGGGCAGCGGCGGACGCGGGTATTCCGGTGATCGCCGTGGCCGGACCGACGGCGTTCGCTGCAGCGGTGAGCGTCAGCGGGTTTGACTTTTCCTCCTTTACTTTCTATGGTTTTTTGCCCAGGGGAAACACAGAGCTGAAAGAAAAGCTGCTGGACATCGGACGCAAGTCCGAAGGTGCGATTTTCCATGAGTCCCCCCACCGCATCAAAACCCTCGTCGCGGCGATTGCAGAAACCCTGCCCGGTGCTGTCCTGTCCGTCAGCTGCGATTTGACCAAGCTGCACGAGCTGACCCTGCGCGGTAAACCGGAAGAAATATTAGCTGCTTTGGAGGCCAACGAAAAAAGCGAAAAGGGCGAATACTGCGTGGTGGCCGACCTGCGGGCTGTAACGCTGTCGGAGGAAAAGCCCGTTGTCCAGGCCAGCCTGGAAGCCCGGATATTTGACCTGGTGCTGAATGGCGCTTCCCTCCGCGACGCGGTGGAAGCCCTGGTGGAGCAGGGTGAAAAAAAGAACGCCGTCAAAGCCGCGTCCCTGCGGGTGAAGGATTGGATCGAATAACAGAAAGAACCGTATGTTTTCCGCTTTGCTTTTGCAAGGCGGATTTTTTTGAAAAAGGGTATTGACAAATATATCGGAGAACGATATAATCATATCACGATATATCGAATGACGATATATCGAACTCCGATGGAGGTGAACCGGATGCCGGATTCCTACGCGTTGACGGAATCGACCTATTACATCCTGCTGTCGCTGCTGTCGCCCCAGCATGGCTATGGCATCATGCAGCAGACGGAAGAAATGAGCCGCGGCCGGGTGCGGCTGGCGGCGGGCACGCTGTATGGCGCGTTGAACACGCTGTGCGACAAGGGCTGGATCATCCAGCTGCCGGTGGAGGATGGCAGCCGCCGGAAGGAATATAAGCTGACGGACAAGGGCAAGGCCATCCTGACCAAGGAAGTGGCCCGGCTGAAAGAACTGGCGGACAACGGCGAACGCATTCTGAAAGGAGAATGACCATGGAAAGCCGCAAGACGATTCGGAAATGGTTCTGGGTATGGGATTTTGAAAAGGAAGAAGCCTGGCTGAACGGCATGGCGCAGAACGGCTGGGTGCTGGAAAGCGTGGGCTTTTGCTCCTATCACTTTGTGAAGTGCGAGCCGGGGGAATACAGCGTGCGGCTGGAGATGCACCCCTACGACGAAGCCTATGTCCAGTTCATGCAGGATACCGGCGCGGAGTTCGTGGGCCGGATGATGATGTGGATTTAC
Source organism: uncultured Eubacteriales bacterium (assembly GCA_900320085.1). GTDB lineage: Bacteria > Bacillota > Clostridia > Christensenellales > Aristaeellaceae > RUG563. The sequence continues at coordinate 2,507 of ONRC01000049.1, read as the reverse complement.
TTCCGTAAAAAGACCGCGGACGGGGAATTCGATCTGTTTTCCGATATTGATTCCAAAATCAGCCACCTGGACAAGATCGGCAAGCTGCTGGGCATCATCGGCGGGGCGAACCTGTTGATCGGCATCGCCAACACGTTCAGCCCGGCGCGGCTGGGATGGATCAACCTGCTGTGCGCCACGCTGCTGATGTACTCCCTGGGCCGCATCCACGGCAAGAAGGAAGCGCTGGAAAAGGAGAGAATACTGCATGAATAAGGCTTGGAAGGAACGGCTGTTTTTGGTGGCTTTTTGCTTGCTGGCGGCGAGCGGTTTGACATTTTTGCTGCTTTCCTTTCTGATCGAATCGGATAATAAGTTTCTTGCCATTGGGCTGGGCTGCATCGCTGTATGCAATTTGATGAACCTGTATCGGATGCGGAAGCGGAATAAGGAGAAGCAGTAGGGGATGAGAAAAAAGGCACGTTAACTCTACAACGCAAGTTGTAAAAACGCAGCCAAAAGCCTTCCCCTCGCAGGGGAAGGTGTCAGGCGCGGAACAAAGATGGGAAGTGTTAGCAAGTCAATTCGCGCCTGACGGATGAGGTGCTCCTCCCTGTTACATCTTCATATATTATCGGGTGAGTTCACCTCATCCGAACCGCGCGAAAAGGCTTGACTTCTCTCTCAATCTTGAACCCGCGCGGCCCACCTTCCCCTGCGAGGGGAAGGCTTTTGGGAAATGTTTTATAGCATTAAAGTGCCCTTTATTTTTTGCTCATCCATGAAAAGTCAATTCTGCGATCAGGGATTACCCGCGCCTGGCAGGATTTTTGACGCCCTGCCCCGAATACTAAAAGACAGCGATCAAAAACACGAAAGGAAACAAATCATTATGGGTATGCGGGGAATACATACGTCGATCAACGATATTCGCAAGATGGTGTTCGCGGAGGTGGCGCGGCTGTCCTACCAGTATGACGGCGACCTGTCCGACATGGAGAACATCCCCTACCGCATCATTCCGGGCGAAGTGTCCACCTACCGGGAGAGCGTTTTTCTGGAGCGCGCCATCGTGAAGGAGCGGATGCGCCTGGCCATGGGTTTGCCCCTGCGCGACGTGACTGAGCACGCGCCGGTGTCCAAGGGCGCGGAGGAATGCGTGCTGCCCGAAAAATACTACCAGCCGCCGCTGATCAACATCATCAAGTTTGCCTGCCACAAATGCCCGGACAACGTGGTAGCGATCACCGACCAGTGCCAGGGCTGTCTGGCCCAGCCGTGCCGCCAGGTGTGCCCCAAGGAAGCCATCTATTTTGATCACGGCCAGTGCCACATTGACCCCGCCAAGTGCATCAAGTGCGGCAAGTGCATGAGCGTATGCCAGTACGGGGCCATCCTGCGCATGGAGCGGCCCTGCGCCGTGGCCTGCGGTATGAAGGCCATCAAGAGCGACGAATACGGCCGCGCTGAAATCGACCAGGAAAAGTGCGTCAGCTGCGGCATGTGCCTGGCCAACTGCCCCTTCGGCGCCATTGCGGACAAGGCTCAGATCTTCCAGTGCATCCAGGCGATCCGCAGCGAAACGCCCGTTTACGCCGCCATCGCTCCTGCCATCGCCGGTCAGTTCGGCAAGGAGCTGAGCCCCGAGAAAATGCGGGCCGCGTTCCGGGCGCTGGGCTTCCACGACGTGGTGGAGGTGGCCATCGGCGCCGATCTGTGCACCATGCAGGAGGCCCAGGATTTCCTGGAGGAAGTGCCCGAGAAGCTGCCCTTCATGGGCACATCCTGCTGCCCGGCCTGGTCCGTCATGGCGAAGCGGGAATTCCCCAAATACGCCGAGTGCATCTCCATGGCGCTGACCCCCATGGTGCTGACCGGGCGCTTGATCAAAAAAGAGCATCCCGGCTGCAAGGTGGCCTTCATCGGCCCCTGCGCCGCCAAGAAGCTGGAGGCCAGCCGCCGTTCCGTTCGCAGCGATGTGGACTTCGTGCTCACCTTTGAAGAAGTGATGGGCATGTTCGAGGCCAAGGAAGTGGACTTTGCCGCCTTAGAGGAAATGAAGGTGCCCAATTCCGCCAGCGCCGACGGCCGCGGCTTCTCCGTCAGCGGCGGGGTCGCCAGCGCGGTGGTCAACTGCCTCAAGGAGTTGGCCCCTGACCGGGAGATCCTAGTGGAGCACGCGGAAGGGCTGAACGACTGCCGCAAGATGCTGCTGCGCGCCAAGGCGGGCAAGCTGAACGGCTACTTGCTGGAGGGCATGGCCTGCCCCGGCGGCTGTATCGGCGGCGCGGGCACTGTGCAGCTCATTCCCAAAGCCGCCCAGGAAGTGGACAAGATCAAGAAAATGTCCGCCAAAGCCCACGCTTACGAAAGCACCTATACCACCGTGCTGCCGGATTTGGAGGAATAAAGGGTTTGGGATTCAAGGACACTTTAAGTCACAAAGGGGAACGCTGGGGCTGTTCGCCCCAGACCCGAACCAGGGTCCTGAGGACCCTGGACCCGCAACTGGCGAAATAACGTAGTTG
>ONRC01000082.1 GCA_900320085.1 uncultured Eubacteriales bacterium | reverse complement strand
CCTGAATGAAGAAGCCGTGAAGAAGCTGGCGGCCGACTTGCAGGCCCAGGGCTATTGCTGCATTGGCTACAAAGCCAACGTGCTGGACCCGGTTGCTCTGGAAGAAGTGCATCAGCAGGTGCTCAAGGACCTGGGACCCTGCGACATCCTGGTGAACGGCGCGGGCGGCAACAATCCCCGGGCCACCACCGACAACGAATATCAGCATGAAGCCAAGGAAGGCCAGAAGACCTTCTTCGACCTGGACGCCTCCGGCGTGGACTTCGTGTTCAAGCTGAACTTCCAGGGCACCCTGCTTCCCACCCAGGTGTTCGTTAAGGACATGGTGGAGCGCAAGCACGGCAACATCCTGAACATCTCCTCCATGAACGCCTACATCCCGCTGACCAAGATTCCCGCCTATTCCGGCGCCAAGGCCGCCATCAGCAACTTCACCCAGTGGCTGGCCACCCACTTCGCCGGCAGCGGCATCCGCGCCAATGCCATCGCCCCGGGCTTCCTGGTCAGCAACCAGAACCGCGCCCTGCTCTTCAACGCCGACGGCACCCCCACCGCGCGCTCCGAGAAAATCCTGAAGGGCACCCCCATGGGCCGCTTCGTGGACAGCGAAGAGCTGCTGGGCGGCGTGTTCTTCCTGACCGACGATAAGGCCGCCTCCGCCATCACCGGCGTGGTGCTGCCCATCGACTGCGGCTTCGCGGCGTATTCTGGAGTGTAAACAGTTTTCTGGGGGAAACCGCTCTTTGGAGCCAAAGAGCAGTTTCCCCCAGACCCCCTTCCGAGAAAGCTATAAGGGGTATCGCTCATGGTTCGGAAGTAACAAATTAGGATTGTTTGAATGATAAAACAACATGAATGTCATCCTGAGCGTATCCGGACGCGCTCAGGATGACAGCCAGCGATGTCCTTTCCCTTTTCGGAGGCGCACTACCGCTTATGCAATTTGTAAAATTTCCATGACTCGCTTACCCTGTGTTTTGTTTTCTGATATAATCAGAACAAATCAATCAATAGAAAGGAAGTAAACGTTATGAAGAAGTTCCTGTCCCTGCTCCTGGCCGCCATGATGCTCCTTTCCTGCGTCGCGCTTGCCGAAAACATCCTGGATGCCGACCCCGAAAAGGTCATGGCCTTTGACCGCAAGGTGCCCGTCACCGATTGGGAAGGCGAATGGGTGCTGGTTGCCGCCTACATCGGCGAAGACTACGCCGACGAAAACGACATCAAGACCACCGGCCTCATCGCTGTGCCCGAAAAGGCCATCACCATGACCGTGAAGGCCGTTCTGGACGGCAGCGCCACCGGCTCCGACGCGGGCGTGATGGTGGACCAGGCCGCTTATATCCACACCCACGTGTATGACATCGAAGCCACCCTGCAGTTCGACGCCTCCATCACCGAAGACACCGCCGCCCTCAAGCTGCCCTGGGACGGCTGGGACTGGACCAAGGACGAGGAATGGACCGGCTGGACCGAAGGCTCCAGCTACACCTCCAAGGGCGTTGGCAAGCTGAGCAAGGTCTCCGCTGAGGACAAGAGCCTGTTCTTCTGCAAGGTCACCGGCGTGGAAAGCGAAGAAATCGCCGATGAAAACATGAAGTACATGGGCATGAACGAAGACGGCCAGCTGATCGTATGCTACAGCGACGACAACATGGTCAAGAAGGACGGCGACGTGGGCTTCGCCTACATCTTCGTGAAGGCCGAATAATTCATAAAATTCTCCGCGCCTGCCCCGATCAATCGGGGCAGGCACTTTTTTATGGCTGTCTTTCTTCTGTACCGCGCTTGACAGGGGAAAGGGATTTGACTATCATAAATTGGAAAACACAGCATCCAAAGGAGGCTTTGATCATGAGCGATTACCGCATGGAAACAAAGTGCGTCCAGGGCGGCTACACGCCAGGCAACGGCGAACCGCGGCAAATTCCCATCGTCCAGTCCACCACCTTTAAATACGATACCGGCGAGGACATGGGCAAGCTGTTTGACCTGGAAGCCAGCGGATATTTTTACACCCGCCTGCAAAACCCCACCAACGATTACGTGGCCGCAAAGATCGCCGAAATGGAAGGCGGCACGGCGGCCATGCTCACCTCCTCCGGCCAGGCGGCCAACTTTTTCGCCATGTTCAACCTGGCCTCCTGCGGCGACCATATGGTGGCTTCCTCCAGCATTTACGGCGGCACCTTCAATCTGATCAGCGTGACCATGGCCAAGATGGGCATTGAAACCACCTTCGTTTCCCCCGACTGCACCGACGAAGAGCTGAACGCCGCATTCCGGCCCAACACGAAGCTGGTGTTCGGCGAAACCATCGCCAACCCCGCCCTGACGGTGCTGGACATCGAGCAGTTTGCCAAGGCTGCCCACGCCCACGGCGTGCCGCTGATCATCGACAACACCTTCGCCACCCCCGTCAACTGCCGTCCCTTTGAGTGGGGCGCGGACATCGTGACCCACTCCACCACCAAGTACATGGACGGCCACGGCGCGGCGGTGGGCGGCGCGATTGTGGACAGCGGGAAGTTTGACTGGATGGCCCACGCGGACAAGTTCCCCGGCCTGTGCACGCCGGATGAAAGCTACCATGGCATCACCTACGCGGAGAAATTCGGCAACGCTGGCGCGTTCATCACCAAATGCACCGCCCAGCTGATGCGGGACTTTGGCTCCATCCAGTCCCCCCAGAACGCTTTTTACCTGAACCTGGGCCTGGAAAGCCTGCACGTGCGCATGGCGCGGCACTGTGAAAACGGCCAGGCCGTGGCGGAATTTTTGCAGAATCATCCCAAGGTGAGCCACGTCAGCTACTGCGGCCTGCCGGGGGACAAATATCACGAGCGGGCGAAGAAGTATCTGCCGGGCGGCTCCTGCGGTGTGGTCAGCTTTGAGCTCAAAGGCGGGCGGGAAGCCGCTTCCGTGTTCATGAACAGCCTGCGCCTGGCCGCCATCGAAACCCACGTGGCCGACGCACGCACCTGCTGCCTGAACCCCGCCACCACCACCCACCGCCAGATGACCGACGAGCAGCTCAAAGCCGCGGGCGTCCCCGCCGGGCTGGTGCGCATGAGCTGCGGCCTGGAAAGCGCCGACGACCTGATCGCCGATATTGCCCAGGCGCTGGAAAAGGTATAACATATAAAGGTGAAAACAGCTTCCCAAACCCGCTTCCGGACGACCGGAATGCGGGTTTTCTTCATTCCGTGATAAAGAAAATGTAAAAACGTAAAATAAACATAATATTTCTTAATATCTCGAAATATTTCCGACTCTATTTAGTGAAAAAAGTTTTTGTTTCTTAACACTTTCTTTATAAATACTTGACAATTTTGAAAAAATCAGATATGATATGATACGTGATCCCAGATAGATTGAAAGAGACTGATGGAACTAAGGAGAGAGAGTCATGAAAAGAGTGATTGCACTGGTCCTGATAGCGGGGCTGGTATGCTCTTTGACGCCTGCTTTGGCTTTTTATGTACCAAAGCACATAGACGAGTATGATGGGTTGCCTTACCTGCCTCAGCTGAGTTCATTTGCCGCCATGCGTACCCGGCAGGAAGAAGAAATCGTTACCATCTACCTGGACAAGCCGGTGGACAACCTGCGTGCAAATTGGCTGGAATACAACAACGAGCACGAAGAAGAGCTTGAGGTAAACGACGACCTGATCGCCTACCTGGATACCACCGGACATAAGTACCAGGTCGGCGCGCACTGGACGAACGCCTACGCCACCGAAACCTATACTGAAAACACGCTGACACCCGAACAGAAGGCGGAAGGCCTGGAAAAAAATTACCAGACCATGCTGCGCGCTTCCGATGCCAGGGAAGGAAAGAACGTCGGCGACGTGATGGCGCAGCGCGACTCTTTCCGTGAAGTCAATTCCTCTACCAAGGTTTCGTCCACCACGACCCTGGATAAAAACGATTCCTATGAAAACGAGCTGAAAGGCTACCTGTACAACGACCAGCCCGCAAAGTTTGAAAAGCACGAAATCCCCTTCGCCTACAATCCGAACTCCGTCGCCACCAGCAACGCCCAGATCGAAGCCACCATCGACGCCTTCAAGCAGATTGCCACCCAGGAAGCAAAGTCCGCTTCCGACGCGCTGGGGCAGAGCCACTACGACCAGTACGGCAGCCGCGCCGACTTGCAAAACTACTACTGCGTAAAAGTGGAAGCGCCCTTCTACGCCGTGGTCAAGACGCTGGATGACGGCAAGTTCTGCATCCTGTCCCGCTACAAGTACGATACCGATGTCAAGAACATCACTGTTCCCTCCGGCTTTAAGCTGTACCGCGTAAACGGTTATGTGACCGCCTGGCATCCCACCTACGCCGCCTCCGACGGCACCTCCGACGGCCGCTACACCGTGGCGTACCTGTCCGACCAGACCATCGACGGCGATACCTGGACCGTGGCTTACGGCCGTAACGGCAAGATCCAGTGGTTTTACCTGACGATGTAAATTAACACATATCATTGATGTTGAAAAATTAGAAATCATAATCAAAAACTCTGAAAAACAAAAGGAAGGATATTAAATGAAACACTTACCTAAAAGTACACTTACGGAAATATTGAATGACCCATACGGATTTACTTACAAAGAAATGTCGGAAGTAATTGGAGAGGATAAAGCAAGAGCCTTATATGCGGAATTGTATAAACAGCCATTTCACAAAAAAAATCTATCAATATCAACAAAAAAAGTCTATAAAAGTAGCGATACTGAAAAGTATGTTTATGAATTGAAAG
>ONRC01000007.1 GCA_900320085.1 uncultured Eubacteriales bacterium | reverse complement strand
CATAGCTTGAGAAAAATGCTTGATTCCCGCTGATTCGGGGAGTGACGCAGAAGTCTGGCTCAGTGCCGTGGTGCTTCTGGCCCGGCGGCGAAGCCGCCAATCCGGATGCTTTGCATCCGGAGAAAGCCAGGGAATCATCCGTAGGGGAAAATGTATTTTCCCCCTCGGATGTTCCCGGGCTTTCTTGGGCCAGAAGCCTTCAAACTTTCCGTAACCCCAGCGCGGCAGGCGGAGCTTGTTGGTCTATACCAACTACGTTATTTCGCCAGTTGCGGGTCCAGGGGGATCATCCCCCTGGTGGGGTCTGGGGTGAAACCCCAGCGTTTCTTCCTTGCTGAAATTATAATTCATCCTTGAAAACACAACTGTTATGAATATGATCCCATGAAAAAAAGGCCCTCGCCGCGTGAAAACGGAGAGGGTCTTTTGATGATCACGAATCAATCGTAAATCAGGTTTTTGGTGGATTCGGGGTCGAAGAAGTGCATGACCTTGCCTTCGAAGGTGATATACAATTGCTTGCCATATTTGAGCTCCCTGCGCTGGTCCAGGCTCAGGTTGATGGTGGGCACGCGCACGATGAGGCGGGTTTCGTCGGCGGTGTAGACGTGCAGGTGCAGTTCGCTGCCCATCATTTCGTTGACCTCCAGCTTGCAGGGGATGGCGTCCAGGCCGGGCTGGTCGGCCAGCACGATGTGCTCGGGCCGCACGCCCAGCAGCACCCTGCGGCTGCCGATGCCCTTATTGCGCAGGCCGTCGGCCTTGTCGCCGGTCACTTCGATCTTCGCGCCGAAGGGCGTCACGAAGTATTGATTGCCCTCCTTCACCAGCTCGGTTTCCATCAGGTTCATTTTTGGCGCGCCGATGAACTCGGCCACGAACACGTTGTGCGGCATCTCGAACACTTCCATGGGCGTGCCCACCTGCTCGATGAAGCCGTCGTGCATGATCACGATGCGGTCGCCCAGGGTCATGGCCTCGGTCTGGTCGTGGGTGACGTAAATGAAGGTGGTGTTCAGCTTCTGCCGCAGCAGAATGATTTCGGCGCGCATCTGGTTGCGCAGCTTGGCATCCAGGTTGCTCAGCGGCTCGTCCATCAGGAACACCTTGGCGTCGCGCACCATGGCGCGGCCGATGGCCACGCGCTGGCGCTGGCCGCCGGAGAGGGCCCGGGGCTTGCGGGTGAGGAATTCGGTGATGCCCAGCACTTCGGCAGCGGCGGTGACCTTTTCATATACCTGATCCTCCGGCATCTTTTTGAGCCGCAGGGAGAAGGCAATGTTGTCGTACACCGTCATGTGGGGGTAGAGGGCGTAGTTCTGGAACACCATGGCGATGTCCCGGTCCTTGGGCTGCAGGTCGTTTACCACCACGCCGTCGATTTCCACCGTGCCGCCGGAAATGTCCTCCAGGCCCGCGATCATACGCATGGTGGTGGATTTGCCGCAGCCGGAGGGTCCGACGAACACCACGAACTCCTTGTCCTTGATGTCCAGGTTAAAATCGTGCACCGCCGTTACTTTATTGTCATAGACCTTTTTTACATCGGTCAGCTTTACGCTTGCCATAGCCTGATTCTCTCCTTCCTGAATTGCGAAGAATTAGAGTACAGCGTGCAGAGTACAGAGTTCAGATGATAGATGCTTTTGACAGGCGCAGACAGTGGAAGATTCACACTTGATCCTCTGTACTCTGCACGCTGTTCTCTGTACTCTCTTTTAAACGCTCCGTTCTCTGAAAGCTTTAGCCTTTCACCGCGCCGCCGGTGACGCCTTCGACGTAGTACTTTTGCAGGCACATGAACAGCACGGCCACGGGCACGGCCACCAGCACGCCGCCCGCGCAGAACATGGTGTAGCGGGAGGCGATCTGGTCCTTGTTCAGCCAGTTGTACAGGCCCACGGCCACGTTCATGCCCGCCGAGGTGCCAAAGGAAATGTACCGGGCGAACACGTAGTCGCCCCAGGGACCCATGAATGCGGTCAGGATGGTGTAGATCACGATGGGCTTGGACAGGGGCAGGATGATTTTTTTGAGCACCTGGAAGCGCGTCGCGCCGTCTACCCGGGCGGCCTCGTCCAGGGACTTGGGGATGGTGTCAAAGAAGCCCTTGCTGACATAATAGCCCATGCCGGAGGAGGCTATGTAGACCAGGATCAGGCCGGGCACGGCGTTCTGCTGGGTCAGGCCCAGGTCGCTGAGCACGCGGTAGAGGATGATCATGGACAGCATCCCGGGGAACATGCCCAGGATCAGCATGAAGCGCATGAGGGGCTTGCGCATCTTGAACCGAAAGCGGGAAAGGGTATAGCTCATGCAAAGCACGATGACCGTTTGCAGCACGGCGGTAACGAGGGCCGTGATGAAGGTGTTCAGATACCAGCGGGGGAAGTCCGTCTGGAACAGATTGCGGTAATTGTCTAGCCCCCACTGCTGAGGCATCACGTAGCCCACCTGATAGGTGCTTTCCACGCGGAAGGACTGCAGCAGGATGCACACGAAGGGAATCAGCCAGATCACACTGATGACGATCAGCAGGATATAAATGGAGGTGTTGGCCAGGGTGCGGGAGGCTTTCAGACCCATGTGGCGCTTTTCCGGGAGGACATTCATATTCTTTTCGCTCATCACTGGAAATCCTCCTCATTCTTGATGGACGGCAGCACGTTGTAAACCACCAGCGAAATCAGCGCCACCACCACGAATACCAGGATGCCGACCACGGACGCCAGGTAATACTGGCTTTCCGCGCCGGTGGTGATCTTGAACAGCCAGGTGATCAGCAAATCTGTGTAGCCCACGGTGCCCGCCGCCGAGGACGCCGCCGGGTTGGTGGGCGCGCCGCCGGTGAGCAGGTAGATCACGTTAAAGTTGTTCATGTTGCCGGTGAAGCTGGTGAGCAGATACGGCCCGGTGACGAACAGCATATAAGGCAGGGTGATCTTCTGGTACTGCTGCCAGGCGTTCGCGCCGTCGATGCGGGCGGATTCGTACAGGTCCGCCGGGATGTTCATCAAAATACCGGTGGTGATCAGCATCAGGTAGGGGATGCCGATCCAGATGTTCAAAAGAATCACCGTGATGCGCGCCCAGGTGGGGTCCTCCCAGAAGGGCAGCGCCTCCTGAATCCAGCCCATGCCGATCAGGAACTGATTGATCAGGCCGTTGCGGGCGAACATCTTGGACACGTACAAAAGCGAAATGAACTGGGGAATGGCGATGGTGAGCACCAGAATGGTGCGCCAGCCCTTCTTGAACTTGATCCCCTTTTTGTTGATCGCCATGGCCACGAACATGCCCAGGAAGTAGTTGGTGAACGTGGCGAAGAAGGCCCAGATCAGCGTCCAGGACAGCACCTCGCCGAAGGTGGCGGCGTAGGACTGGGTGTTGCCGCCGCTGCCCGCCGTCCAGGAGAGCATGGTGTTGAAGTTGTCCAGGCCCACCCAGGTGAACAGGTTGTTGGTGTAACCGTTGTGGGTGCCGTCATAATTGGTGAAGGCCACCAGGATCATGAACACGATGGGCAGCACCGTGAAGATCAGGATGCCGGTCAGGGGCAGGGCCAGCAGCGTCTTGTGGAACTGGTCGTCCACCAGGGAGCGAAGGTCCTCCTTGCCGCTGCGCAGCTTCTTTCCACTTGCCAGAATCTTTTCGGCGATCTGGTTCTGCTTCACGTTCTGCCGCCAGGTGTAAATAAAGGCGATGATGAAGAAGATGGTCAGCACGCCGTAGAGCAGGATCTTGAAGGAATTGTCGTGGTAGGCGGTCACTTCCACGTCCAGCACATAATTGTATTCCTTCGTCGGCCCCTGCAGGCCCAGGGAGGGCAGCATGGAAAGCCAGTACCAGCCCGTCAGGATCATGTAGCCGATAAAGACCGCTTCAAACAGCAGGAACAGCACGCCCCGCAGGATCTGGCCCCGGGCCAGGCAGCCAAAGCCCATGACCAGGTAGGAAACTTTGGTTTTCCAGTCGCCGTGGATAAAGGTGGACACAATGTCCTTGGCTTCCCGGGCGATGGCCAGACCCGCGGACTTGAACGCGCGGCCGATGGCGAGACCCAGGTTCTTGAAAAACGTGGGAATGCCCAGCACGATTTTCATCAGGCTGTAAATGGTTTTTTCCCACTTGCTCAGCCGCAGCGTTTCCTTTTCGTTGCCGCTGCGGTACACGGCGTACAGCTTGTCCCAGCAGGTCACGCACCCCGCCGCCAGCGGCAGGAAAAACACCGCCGCCACGATACCGGACACCCACAGGGGCACGCCGATGCCGGAGAAGATGCCGCCCACCAAGAGATAAATCAGGCAGCCCAGCAGCAGGATGCCGACTACGGCCAGGATCCTCGATCCCGCGCCGCCCTGCCGCGTCTCATTCGCGTCATTCGTCATACGTTCACTCCCCACTTCAAGTTATACTGTTCTCCTTCTAAAATCATATCATCTTTGGGTGTCTTTTCCGCTCTGGCTTTGCTTCGTTCCAGTCAACGTAGCGCTGCTACGCATCCCTTCACTCAGCTTTGCCAGAGCAAAAAATCCATCCCAAATCTGATAAGATTTTAGAACGCGAAAAGTATTACAGCTCTCGGATACGCCTGCAAAAACGGCCGGAACCAAGAAGATTGGCTCCGGCCGAATTCTTCACCAATCAATGATACGCCATTGATTCTCCGCGCAGGCGGAGGCAACTGCGTTCAAGATCAGTTCTTCACGATTTCGATCGCTTCACCGTTCAGGGTGATGGTGTAGTTGCCCGCTTCGGCGAACACGATGTTATTGTCGGGGTTGTCCGCGCCCAGATCCTTGATCAGGTCGGCGCCGACGGTCACCTGCGCGAAGCCCTTATCGGTGCCCCAGTCGCCGGGGTTCACGATGCGGCCGCCCATGTAATCGCTTTCGGGCACATCCAGGGTCAGGGAGCCGTCCTTGAAGTAGAAGGTGTCGGTGTCGTCCGCGTTGTTCCAGCCGTTCCACGCGCCCACGAACAGCAGGGCGGAGGTGTCCAGGTTGAACAGGCTGGAGATCTTGTCGTAGTAGTTGTCCAGGGCAGCCTGCAGGCCGGCTTCGTCGGTCGCGGCCTTCACGTCGTCACCGATGACCTTGGCGATGTCCCACCAGGAGCCGTGAATCTGGCCCTGAGGCACGGAATAGGGGCTCTGGGCCAGCAGGGCGCTCAGGCCGGGGTTGGCCTGCACGGCTTCGGACTGCTGCACGGCGATGTTGGAGGGTCCCCAGGCCAGGGCTTCAAAGCGTTCCATCTGGCACTTTTCGCCGGTCAGGTACTGAGCCAGCTGATGCAGCGCGGCGGCGCGCACGGCGTCCACCTGGGGCTTGACGCCCAGCAGCTTGCAGCCGTTGAAGGAACCGAGGTGATATTCTTTGCCGTCCACTTCAAAGGAGGGCAGATCGGCCACGCCCATGTTTTCGCCCAGGATGCCTTCCACGGTGGTGTAATCCCAGGTGCCGGTCACGACGGCGGCAGCGCCCTGCGCAAATTCAGCGCCGGAGGAGGAGGACAGATGATAGGGGGAATCCACCAGCTTCTTCATGCCCTTCACGGCGATCAGGCCGTTGGGGCTGTTGAAGGTGTCGCGCACGGAGATGAAAGCGCCGTCGTCATCGGTAGTCCATTCGGAGACGCAGCCGGTGCCGAAGAAGAAGGAAGCCAGATACCAGGCGGAAGTCTGCATTTCAAAGGCGAAATACTTCTGGGCCGCTTCGCAGTCCGCGATGATCTTTTCCAGGGAGTCCACGTCTTCGTCCGGGATGACGGACTTGTCGTAGTACAGGAAGTAGCCGTTGTCGGCGGTCAGGGGATAGGCGAACAGCGCATCGCCGGAGGTGGCGGCGGCCACGACGCCGGCAGCGTTGTTGGCGGTCACGGTTTCAGCCGCGCGGACGCCCAGCTTGGCCAGCGCGCCGGCCTGCACCAGACGGGCGAACTGGTCCTGCGCGAAGCAGAACAGGTCGCCGCCCGCTTCCACGTCGGTCACCATCTGGGTGGCGGCGTCGGCTTCGGACACGGGTTCCACGGTGGCGTTGAAGGTGATGCCCAGCTCGTTGGAAGCGTTGAAGTCTTCCACCTGCTTCTTGGTCAATTCGACGGCGTTTTCAGCCGCCCAAATGGTGATGTCATAGGTGCCCGCCAGGTCGCTTGCGAACGCGGTGCCCATCAGGGACAGCGCCATTACCAGCGCGAGGGCCATTGCCAGGAGCTTTTTCATGGTTTTGTCATCCTTTCATATCCTGTTTTTTCAGACCAAATACACCCGCGGAAACAATGCGGTGCAAACTATCTGGCCTTTTATCATCCATAATTTTACCCGTTCCGTACGGATTTGTCAAGGTTTTTTCAGATAGAATAGAAAAAAAATCTCTATATGAATAGGGAGGTATTACCGCACAGAGTTGAGCAGCGCGTCGTCGATCTTGCCCCACGCGCCGTTGCCCGCTCCCTGACATTTAACGTAAATGCCCACGGTGACTTCGGCTCCGGCGGGATGGAAGAATTCGGGAATCAGCCCGGTGTCCCAATTGCCGTAGGAGGTGATCTTCATCGGCGCGGTGCCCACGGTTTCCCCGTTCACCTTCACGTAGGCGTAAATGTCCGTGTCCCCGGCGTCGCCGCCCATGATGGAGATGGAGAACTTGAAGGCGCCCTCGGGCAGATCGGCAACCTGCTGTTCCAGCGTAAATTCCACGCTGTCCTTTTTCGCGCTCCAGAAATGGGCGTGTTTGGTGCCGGTTAAGGAGTCGGTCTTTTTGTCCTCCACATACAGCTCGTCGGCCTTTTTCAGGTCGGTGAATGTCCAGGCGCCGCCGCCCTCCTCGAAGCTGTAATCCCGCATATAGTTGTATTCCACCATGGACACCTGGCACCGGGCCTCCATGCCGCCCGCTTCGCCGGTGACGGTGTACTGGTTCACGCCGCCCGCGTGCATCTGGGCGTCCTGCTCGGGCGTCAGGTTCCAGGTGACGGGCACGGCCTTTCGGCTGTTATCGGACAGGATGGCGTTCACGGTGTCAGGCAGGATGAGCGGCGCGTTCAGGTCGCAGATGATCGTCACATCCTCGATTTCGTCGGGCTGGATGGCGGCGGCGTTTCCTTCGCGCATCAGGCTGAATACTTTCAGGGATTCCAGCGGATGGCCCTGGGGATCGAAGAACGCCTGGTTGTCCACCGCGCTGCCGCCGTAGTATTTTCCCGCGTCGGCGGGGTCATAGACGGAAGCGTAGCTGGACGCCCAGCCGGAGCCGTATTCCTCCCACAGCTGATGGTTTTCCTCCCAGCTGTCGGTGCCCACGGTGATCCAGGCCCCTTCCCAATACACCACGCCGATGCCGTTCTTCGTCCGGTTCACGATGGTGTCGGTAATGTCCCGGAGGCAGTTGGCCTGGCCCTGGACGGAGTAGGGATAGTTCTTCACCACCGCGCTGCCCTCGCTGATGGTGTTGCCGGAAAAGTCGGTGTCCTGGGCGGTGTAGGCCCAGGAGGTTTCCATCACCATGACTTTCTTGCCGTAGGTGTCGGCGATCTGAGTCAGCACCTGGGACAGGTTTTCAAGCGTGCCGTGCCAGTAGGGATAATAGGACGTGGCGAACACGTCGTAGTCCACCTTGTAGTAGTCCATCTTCTTGGCGTAGGTGGCGTAGCTTTCGGCGTTCTCCGGGTTGGCGAAGTGGAGGGCCACCAGCGCGTCGGGGTAGATTTCCCGGGTGGCCTTCGCGCCTGCCTGCATCAGGTATTGGATGTTGAACCAGGTTTTCTCCCCGCAGAGCTTGCCGTTGGTTTCGTTGCCGGTCTGTACCATGCCCACGTCCACGCCCGCGTCCCGCAGCTTTTCCAGGCATTCTTTGGTATACTGATAGACCGCTTCCGTCTTTTCCTCGATCTCCATGCCCTTCCAGGCCAGGGGGACCATCTGCTTGCCGGGGTCGGCCCAGAAATCGGAGTAGTGGAAGTCCACGATCAGCTTGAGGCCGTATTTCGCCGCACGCTGACCGATGGCGACGGCGGTATCAATGTCGCAGTTGCCGCCGCCGAAGCCCCGGCCCTGGGCATCGTAGGGATGGTTCCACACCCGCACGCGGATGTGGGTGATGCCGTTGTCCGCCAGGATGTTCAGCAAATCCCGCTCCTGACCGTCAAAATCATAGTATTTGACGCCGCTGTTTTCCTCAGCGATCAAGCTGGATACGTCCATGCCGAAGATGAAGTCCTCCGGCAGATTGTCCACCTTTTGCACATACAGGCCGCTTTCGGCAATTGCGGCCAGCGGCAGCAGCAACAGCAGCGCCAGCAGCAGGACAGTGATTTTTCCGTTCATGTTTTTTCCTCCTTATGGCAGGTTCAAAAGCAGCTTCCCCGCGTCCACGGCGGCGCTGTCCACAGCGTTGGGCTGTTTTGGGATATGAACACTTTGATTTCCGAAACAGAGATAATAGCTTTCCTCCGGTTCGCCCGGAGGCAGGTAATTGATATAATTTGAAGCAATACCCCTTTGAGTTTTGCTGTCATATGCCAGGATGCCCCAGGGTTCGCCGTCCAGGGTATATTCCGCTGCACTTCCCCGCATCTCCTCCGGCAGGGGCGTCAGCCATTCCCGGTAGGTTTCCATGTGGTCGGCGCGGATGATGAACAGGTCGGCGGCCCGCAATGGACTGCCATCCAGCATGGCGTAGCTGAACGGATGCGCCTTCACCATGCGGATGTTCCCATCCAGGCTTTCTTCCAGCTTCACCGCCAATCCTGTGGCGTCGGTCACTTCGCTGTCCACGAACAGGGTGATCTTATGTGCCGGATCGGTGTCGGTGATGCGGGTAAACACAAAGCCCCACACCAGCACGGACAGCATGAGCCACAGCACCAGCACCGGAACCAGCGAAAAGAATCTTCTGATCTTATTCATGGAGCACCTCATACCCGGTGATATACTTCCGAGCGGTTTGCACCCGCACGAAAGAGCCGTCCGGCGGCAGGCGGCGGGCCAGGGCGGCGTCGATGCTCAGCGTCACGCTTTCTTCGCCGTTCGTCAGCGTTGCCCTGCGCACCGCGATGCTCCTGGGAATCTGGAACGCGCCGGGGGAGAGGCGCAGCACGCCTTCATATTCCGTTGCTTCTTCCGCGATGATCCCCGCCATGTGGCTGGCCTCCGCGCGGGCGGGAGTATACACCATCTGCCGCAGCAGGATGAACACCCACCCGGATACCGTCGCCAGGCCGATCACCCCAAACAGCATCCGCCGGGCGTTGGCGGTGTTCACAAAAAAGCACAGCGCGGCGCAGGCTATCCATCCCAGCGCCAGCGCGCTCCACGCCGCCGCCCCGCTCCATACCGCGCGGCGGCGGTGACGCTCCATTTCTTCCTTTGAGTAGAAGTTTGTCATTCTGCTTCCTTTCAGACCACTGCCTGGATGATGTTTAATCCTGCCCGTAATCAAATCCCCGCAGATGCAGTTCCTCCGCGAAGTGGCAGGCGACCATGCGGCCGTCCGCCTCGTGAAGGTCGGGCACCTCCTGGACGCACTTTTCCTGGCAGTATCGGCAGCGCTCATGGAAGTAGCAGCCGGAGGGGGGATTGGCGGGGTTGGGGATTTCGCCCTGTAAGGGGATGCGCTCGTTCTGAATGTCCGGGTCGGCGATGGGCACGGCGGACAAAAGCGCCTCGGTGTAGGGGTGCCGCGGGCGGGAGAACAGCTTGTCCGTCTCCCCGAACTCCACCAGCCGCCCCAGGTACATCACGCCCACCTTGTCGCTGATGTGCTCCACCACGGACAAATCGTGGCTGATGAACAGATAAGTCAGCTCCAATTCCTTTTGCAGGTCTTTCAGCAGGTTGATGATCTGGGCCTGGATGGACACGTCCAGGGCGCTCACCGCCTCGTCGCACACGATCACCTGGGGATGCAGGATCAGGGCGCGGGCAATGCCGATGCGCTGGCGCTGGCCGCCGGAAAAGGCGTGGGGATAGCGCTTCAGATAGGTGGTGTTCAGGCCTACGCGCTTAGCGATTTCGATGACCCGCTGCTCCACCTCAGCCTTGGGCATTTTGGGATAGTTGGCTTTCAGGGGCTCGGCGATGATGTCGATGACCGTCATGCGGGGGTCGAGGGAGGAATAGGGGTCCTGGAAGATCATCTGGATCTCCTTGCGCACCTTTTTCATGTCAGCCTTGTTCAGCCGCAGGAAGTCGTAAGTGACGCCGTCCCGGGCGGTGTATTTCACTTCGCCCTCGCTGGCCTCGATGGCCCGCACCACGCACCGGCCCAGGGTGGTTTTGCCGCAGCCGGACTCGCCCACGATGCCGATGGTTTCGCCCTTTCGCACGTCGAAGGATACGTCGGTCACGGCGCGGACGCACACGCCCTTGGAGGTGAAGCGCTTGGAAATATGGCTGACCCGCAGGATCACATTCGGGTCTTTCGTCTGTTCGCTCATTCCGCTTTCTCCTCCTTCCGGCAGTGGACGCAGGCGGCGCAGTGGGTGCCCTCCAGTTGGATCAGGCCGGGCTCGGCCTGGTCGCACACGCCTTCCACTCGGGCGTCGCAGCGCTCATAAAAGCCGCAGCCCGGTTTCAGGTTCAGGGCCAGGGGCACGGTGCCCTCGATGGAATACAGCCGGTCCAGCTTGCGGCTGCCGATTTTGTGCACGCTGCCCATCAGGCCCCGGGTGTAGGGGTGCTGGGGGGCTTTGTAGATTTCCCGGGCGGTGCCCGTTTCCACGATGCGGCCCAGATACATGACCGCCACCCGGTCGCACATCTTGGCCACGGTGCCCAGGTCGTGGGTGATGAACAGAATGGCCATCTGCATTTCTTTCTGCAGCTGCTGCATCAGCTCCAATATCTGCGCCTGGATGGTCACGTCCAGGGCGGTGGTGGGTTCGTCGGCGATCAGCAGCCGGGGCTTGCACACCAGCGCCATGGCGATCAGGGCGCGCTGGAGCATCCCGCCCGAAAACTCGTGGGGGTACTGGTCGTAGCGTTTTTCCGCGTTGGCGATGCCCACCTTCTTCATCATTTCCAGGGTGATGGCCTTGCTCTCCTTCTTGTCCTTGGTGATGTGGAGCATGGTACATTCGTTGATCTGGTTGCCGATGGTGTACATGGGGGAAAACGCCACCATGGGCTCTTGGAAGATCATGGAGATTTGCTTGCCGCGGATGGCGCGGATCTCCTTGCCCCGGGGGTTGAGCCTGAGCAGGTCGATGGTTTTTCCGTCCTCGCCCTGGAAGAAGATTTCCCCGCTGGACTGGCATTTCTTTTCGTTGATGCCCAAAATTGCTTTGCTGGTCAGGCTTTTGCCGCAGCCGGATTCGCCCACCAGACCCAGGGTTTCGCCGGGCCTGATTTCAAAGGAGACCCCCCGGACGGGCGTCAGGGTGCCTTCGTCCATTTTGATGTTCACGCGAAGATCCTTGACCCGGATGATGGGTTCGGTGATTTCACTCATGCAAGGCGCCTCCTTACTTGTAGGGGTCGGCTGCGTCGCGCATGCCGTCGCCCAGGAAGTTGAACGCCAGCACGGTCAGCACCACGAAGAACAGTGGGATCAGGCACCAGGGATGCAGGGCGATGCTGGTCACGTCCTGGGCCTCCTTGAGCAGCACGCCCCAGCTGGTGGCGGGGCTTTGGATGCCCAGCCCCAGGAAGCTCATGCTGGTTTCGCCGATGATCATGGAGGGAATGCCCAGCGTCAGGTTCACGATCAGATAGCTCATGAACCCCGGCACCATGTGCTTCATGATGATCTTCATATCGCTGACGCCCGCCAGCTTCGCCGCCATCACGTAGTCCTCGTTTTTGAGCGACATAAACTTGCCGCGCACCACGCGGGCCAGGCCCGTCCAGCTGATGAGGGACAGGATGACCGTGATGAGCAGATACATCTGTACCGGCGGAATCCCGGCGGGAATGGCTGCGGACAGCGCCATCCACAGCGGCAGGGAAGGCAGGGAGTTGAGCACCTCGATCACGCGCTGAATCACGTTATCCACCCAGCCGCCGAAATAGCCCGACACCGAGCCGATCACCAGGCCCAGTACAAAGCTGATCAGCGTGCCCGCGAAGGGAATGGTCAGCGACACCTGGCTGCCCAGGATGATGCGGCTGAACAGATCGCGGCCCATGCTGTCCGCCCCGAAGAGGAACACCTTGCCCTTCTCCACGCCAAACAGGTGCAGGTCGCTTTCGATCAGACCGAGGAATTTGTAGGAGGAGCCGTGCACGAACCATTGGATCGGAATAGGTTCGGTGTCGTCGGTCATGATCAGGGTGGGCGGGGTGTACTTTTCGCCCCGCTCCTTGGCCGCTTTCTGGGCGGCGCTCTTTTCCGCCACGCTCATTTTCACGGTCTGCCGCTCAGCGTGATACACGAAGGGGCCGATGAACTTGCCGTCATGGCTGAAATGAAGGGGCGTGGGCGGCAGGTCCTTGGAATTGGCGTCGTATTCCGTCAGGCTGTAGGGGGCCAGGAAATTGCCGAACAGCGCCACGAAGTACAAAAAGCCCAGGATGATCAGCGAAATGCGGGCCAGCTGATGCTTGCCCAGCTTCCGGGCCATGAGCTGCCATTGGGAAGCGAGGTAGTATTTTTCTTCCTTGCGCCGGGCCTTTTCCGCCCGCTTCTGCGCGCGAAGGGCTTTCTTGTCCGTTTCTGCCATGGTCACTCAGCCCTCCTTCCGGAAAAGCGGATGCGGGGGTCCAGCCACGCCAGCAGGATGTCCGACAGCAGCGTGCCGATGATGATCAGGAAGCCCATCACCAGCAGGATCGTGCCCGCCAGATACATGTCCTGGGCTTTCAGCGCCTCATATAGCATGGGGCCCACCAATTGCAGGTTCATCACGATGGCGGAGATGGTGGAGCCGTTGAAGATGTGGGACAGCACGCCGCTCAGCCCCGACACCGTGGGATTCAGCGCGGCCCGGAGACAGTACTTGTACACGATGCGCTTTTCGGACACGCCCTTCGCCCGAGCGCAGAGCACGTAGTTCCGTCCCAGCTCGTCCAGCATCTGGGCGCGCATGGAGCGCAGCGTGCCGCAGGTGCCCGATGTGCCGATGACGATGATCGGGATGGCCATGCGGCCCCAGAAATCGCCCCGGCCCAGCACCTCCCACCACTGCATCGTGCCCTGCTGCAGGCCCACCAACACTTCGCTGGTGTACAGGCCGATGAACGCCGTCCCCGTCCAGATGTACGTGCCGTACATCAGCAGGATGGCGAACAGGAAATTGGGCACCGCCATACCGATGAAGCCCAGCAAAGTAAAGCAGTAATCGCCGATGGAATACTGGTGCACGGCGCTGTAAATGCCGATGGGGATACCCACCAGGTAGTTGAACAGCATCGTGACCAGCGAAACCACGATCGTCATTGGCAGCACCGACGCGATGGTGCTCCACACCGGCGCTTCGTACTTGAAGGAGTAGCCGAAGTCAAACCGGGTCAGGATGTTGGCCATCCACTTGAAATACTGCACGAACCAGGGCTGGTCCAGGCCGTAGCGCTCCTTCAGGCTGGCCAGCTCGCTTTCGTCCACGATCTGGCCCTCCGCCTTCAGTCCCGCCACGTAGGAGGTCAGATAGTCGCCCGGCGGCAGTTGGATGATGAAGAAAATCACCAGCGACATGATCAGCAGGATGGGAAGGAACGTCAGGACGCGCTTGAGGATGTAATTGCCCATAGGCGCTTGCCTCCTTGCGGGGATGAAGAATGAAAATACTGCGGTTTATGCAGAAACGCTTACGAGGCAGGGGGCTTCTTCAGCCCCCTGTACCCCTGAACCAGAGGGTTTCACCCTCTGGACTCCAATAGGCGAAAATACGCCGTTGGGAACATCCAACAGCTTTCGCCAGCCGCGCTGGGATTTACGAACGTTTGAGGGCTTCTGGCCCAAGAAAGCCCGGGAACATCCGAGGGGAAAGTGAACTTTCCCCTACGGATGATTCCCCGGCTTTCCCCGGATGCAAAGCATCCGGGTTGGCGGCTTCGCCGCCGGGCCAGAAGCACAGTGCCGTCAAGCATGATTCTCCGCTGCTCCAAGCAACAGCGGGAATCAAGTGGCGTTAATAGACCAAGCATCATCCGCTGCTGTGGGTCCAGGGTACTCAGTACCCTGGTGGGGTGCGGGGCAACGCCCCGCCGTTCTCTTTTCTTCTGAAATCAAGCAGCAGGATGAAAAGAAAAGCGGGAAGGCGAGGGTGCGCCTTCCCGCCCTTGGTTGAAACAGTTACAAAGGGATTGGAGCGATTACTTTTCCACCCACAGGCAGGGGAAGTTGGCCAGGCCCAGGTCGCGGAATTCGTCGCAGGCGATGCCGTCCTCGCGGAAGTTGTGCATCTTGGCGTTGACGGCGTACACGGCGGGGTTGGAGGAGGTGAAGCCGATCTCATAGATGCCTTCCTTGAAGCAGTCCAGCAGCTGGAGGGCCAGCGCTTCCTTCTCCTCGGAGGTGGTGGCGTTCTTCATGTTGGTGTAGATTTCCAGCATGGCCTTCACGTCTTCCGGCGGCTCCACAGCGCCTTCGCGGCCCTTGCCGTCCAGGCTGTTCAGATACCACAGGCCGAAGGCGGTGCCCCACACGCAGTAGTCGCGCAGCGGCACGAAGTAGTCGGGGCGCAGGGAAATGGAGAAGGTGTCGAAGTTCTCGTAGTTCAGCACGATCTCATGCTCGTTGGCGGAGCGCATTTCTTCCATGATGGAGCGGTCATACATGCGGGTGGTGGCGTCGATGCCGGCCTTGTTCAGGTCGTTCTTGAGCAGCTCGGCCAGGCTGGCGTCGGCTTCGTTCTGGTATTGCAGGTTCAATGTCAGCTTGGTGCCGTCGCTGAAGGCCCAGAAGCCATCCGCGCCTTTCACCAGGCCGCACTGTTCCAGCAGCGCTTGGGCGCCTTCCACATCCTGCTCCGTCCACTTGGCGGTCCATTCGGGGTCATAGCCCTGGGCGCCTTCGCCGGGAGCGGACTGGGCGGGCTCGGTGTAGCCGTTGTCGATCAGCTGGGCGATTTGGTTGCGGTCCACGATGATGGACAGGGCGTGGCGGAAGTTCACATCCTGGAACAGGGGGCGCTTGAGATCGTCCTTGACGGCCAGGTTCAGCTGCATGGACTGGCTGGTCCAGCTGGTGGAGGACCACTCGACCAGGTTCACGTTGGCGTCGGAGGCCAGGATGGTATCCACGTCGGCCAGGGCAACGGAGCCGATGTCGGCGGTGCCATCCATGATCCACAGCAGGGCCTGGGAATCGTCGCTGTAGCGGCGGAAGTGGAGCTCGTCAATGTAGGGCAGTTGCTTGCCTTCGGCGTCCACCTTCCAGTAGTAGGGGTTGCGCTTCCACACGCACATTTCGGCGTTGAAGTCGCCGTCGATCGTCCAGGCGCGGAGGGTGGGCCGGCCGGGCACGATCCAGTAATAGTAGGTGTAGCTGTTGCCCAGGGCCTTCATGTCGGAGAAGCCCAGGGCCTGGGCGTAGGCGTCCTTTTCCTCGGCGGTCTTGCTTTCATCGCTGTACACGGCCACGTGCTCCTCCAGCCAGTGCTTGGGCGCGAAGAACCACTTGCCGTTGATCGCCAGCTCCCGCAGGAATTCGGGCTTGGAGGAAGCGAAGGTCATGGTGAAGGTATAGTCGTCCACGATGTCCAGCTTCGCCAGCTGCATTTCGCCGTTCTCGTCGGCGGCCTTCACGGCTTCCCAGGCGCTCTTGCCGGTGAAGCCGGTGAGCAGGCAGTTTTCATAGAAGAAGCGGCAGTCCTCGGAAGTGAACGGCACGCCGTCGGACCACTTCATGCCTTCGCGCAGATGGATCGTCCACACGGTGGCGTCCTCGTTTACCTCAAAGCCCTTGGCCACGTTGGGCTCCACGGTGCCGTCGGTGCGGAACCGGAAGAGCGCTTCCTCGGTGGGCTTGCCGGGGCCCCACTTGGAGGAGCCGCCCTGCATCAGGGTGATATAATCGGTGTACTGGCCAATGTCGGCCACGTTCTCCACCATCACGTCAGCCGCGGCGGGCAGCCGTTCTTCCACGGGGGGCAGCTCCTGGCCGTCCAGGTAGGGGGACTGGGTGTAGGCCGTTTCGGCGGACGCGAAGGATACCATGGTCATCAGCATCACGGCCGCGAGCAGCGCGGAAATGATCTTCCGGGTCTTCATGTTCTGTTCCTCCTTTGGCTTGGTTGATATTACTTCCGCAATGGATGCGGATGGGAACGAGAAAAAAGACGACGAGGCAGGGGCCTGCGCGGCCCCTGTACCCTGCGCCAAAGGATTTCATCCTCTGGACTCCAATAGCGGTTACTTCTTGATTTTCCAACCCGGATGCTTTGCATCCGGGGAAAGCCAGGGAATCATCCGCAGGGGAAAGTTCACTTTCCCCCTCGGATGTTCCCGGGCTTTCTTGGGCCAGAAGTCCTCAAACTTTTCGTAACCCCAGCGCAGCAGGCGGCGCTTGTCCGTTTATGTCAACAATGTAATATCGCCAGTTGCGGGTCCAGGGGCCTCAGGTCCCTGGTTGGGGTCTGGGGCGAACAGCCCCAGCGTTTCTTTCATACCGACTTGACCACTCATCCATGAAAAAAGTTTCTATATTCACACATGTCTGTCCATCCGGGCGGCGCGGATGGAAATTTTCTGATCCACGGGGGTGTAGGCGGTAAAGAGGACAGTGTAATGGTTTTCGCTGAGGGGATATGCGCCGCCCATGCGGTCGCGGAAATCGTGCGCGCCGAAGGCGCTTTGCAGCAGGATGGTTTCACCGCCCGGCCCGGCGGCCTCCACCGTGCCGTCCAGCACGTTGATGCTCTCTCCCGGCTTTGTGCGCTGGATGAAATGCTCCGTTCGCACATAGCCGCCGGGCAGAAAGGAAAATTCGCACCGCAGGGGCAATTGGTCGATGCCCGATGTGCGGATAAACAGGTCGATGCCGTCCTCCGCCTTCACGATTTCCAGTTCTGTATCCAGGGGCAGGCCCTCGGTCTTTTTCCGGGTGTGGGGATTGTCCATGGCCCACCAGTCGCTGGTGGGCGGCTGCTGGTCAAAGGGCAGGTAATACCAGCCCGCAGCGTGGGAGCGCATGACATAGCCGGTTTCGGTTTTCTCCAGGGTGTCGGCCAGGAAGTTCCGCCGGTCGCAGAGATTGGAATAGATGGTCATGTACAGGCTGAAGGCCCCGTGCTGGAAATACAGGCAGTTGGCCTTGCCCTTCAGCAGGGAGCAGCTCCAGTCCCCTTCCCGGATGCGGGCGATGGCGCTGTCGGGGAACAGCCGGTCGATATGAGCGATGGGCGGGACAAAATCCTCCCGCTCCCCGTACCCGTCCATCTCCGGGAACAGCAGCACCCATTCCACCCCCGGCGGCACCGTGCCGCGCCGGGCGCAGTCGCGCCAGATGAAGCCCGCCATGCGGCCCAAGTCCTCCCGGCCCAGCAGATACCCCACCAATAAATAGAGGATATAATAAGTGTCGGCGTAGACCTTTTTGCCCATGTCCTGCCGGGTGGAATTGTTGGTGAACACGGAATTGTCGGGGTCGAAATAACAGTACATCATTTCCAGGTTCCGGGCGGCGGCCTCCAGGAACGTCTTGTCCCCGGTGGCCAGGTACAGCCGGATCATCTGATCATCGTTGACCTGGTTGTAATTTCCGGCGCTGCGCTCGGCAAACTCCCCGTCGGCGTTGATGTCCAGCCCTTCCCGCAGATACTGCCGGGCACGACCGCCCAGGGCTTTGTTGCCGGTGATTTTTTCGCAATTCAACAGGCAGGCGGAAATGGCCCAGCGGTGGTTGGGCGTGTGGAAGCCCCCCGCCGCAATACCCCGGGAGGCGCTGTCGATGAGGGCGTACATGGGCGAACGGATAAAGTCCGCTTCCTTTGCTTTGCATTTTTCCAGCAGCCACCAGCCGTTCAGCATGGCGTTGACCATAAAGGCGGTGTCGGGCGGGGAAGCGTAGTTGCAGGGCGTCAGGTCGAAGCAGCCGTCGGGCCGCTGGTGGCGCTGCATGTAAACCAAATCCCGCTGAATCGCCGCTTTTAATTCGTCATGCAGATACCACCGGCTGTCCTCGGTCACGAAGGCCGCCACCATATCGCCCAGGAAGAAGCCGCTTTCCCGGGGTTCCACGTGGAAGTCTGCCGTCCAGAAGCCGCCAAAGCGATCATCACCTTCAGCGGTGATCTGCCGGGGCAGCAAACGCCCGATGCGCTCATCCAAATCCAACAGCAATGCCCTGCGATGTGTCATGCAATCGTCCGCCTTTGATGTGAAAAATACCCGTGACGTGTTTTGATCTGTTTTGTATTATACCAGATTTTTGGCCGCTTTGCAACCAAATTTTTCATCCCTGCCGCATCAGCTCGGTCAGCATCAGGAAGGTCAGGCCCTGCCCGTAGGCCGTGGGCTGGATGGGCACATGGCGGTAGAAATCCCGGTCGCGGCCCATGGGCGTGCCGTAGGATACGCCCTGCACCTGGCCGTCCTCCCGCACCATGCGGAGCACGCCCTCCGCCGCGCGGCGCGCGCAGGCGGCGTATGCGTCTTTCGGCAGGATGCCCAGGCGCACGCCTTTCAGCAGGCCGTAGGCAATCGCCGCGCTGCCGCTGGTTTCGGTGTAGGAGCCGGGGTCGTCCAGCAGGGTGTGCCACAGGCCGGTTTCCGCGTCCTGACAGGCTTTCAGCGCCGCGCACTGGCTTGTGAACGTTTCCCGGATCAGCCGCTTCACGCTGCCTTCCTCCAGCCATTCCAGAAAGTCCGCGCCGCCCGCGGTGAACCAGCTGTTGCCCCGGCACCAGTACGCGCCGGAGAAATGATGCCCGCCGTCGAAGCAGTAGCCGTGATACCACAGGTGGTCTTTCTGGCTGTGCAGGTATTTGATGTGCAGCAGGAATTGATACTTCGCTTCCTCCCTGTACGCTTCCCGGTGCAGGATCACCCCGGCGCGGTACAGAAACAGCACCGCCATAAACAGGGTGTCGTCCCAAATCTGCTGGTCGTTGATATCGTCGGAGGTGATGTGCTGGAAGCCGCCCTCGTCCGTCCGGGGCAGCCCGGTCATCACCCATTCCGCCCAGTCCTGAATGGGGGCAAGATACTTTTCCTCCTTCGTTTCTTCATACAGAAACGTCATGCCCAGCATGGGCGCGGTGGTGTTGATGTTGCGTTTGGGCAGGCCCGTGGCCAGCCGGCGGTCATACCAGGCGGCAATCTGCTGTAACAGCTCGGGCTTTCTTTCCGATTGGTATACCTTCATCATCGCGTACAGCGCTACGCCTTGGGGCCATTCCCAGGTGTCCAGGGTCAGGTGGTCGTGGATGTCCCCACTGCCCCGCACGGCCAGCAGCTTTCCCATCACCCGATCGGCGATTGCATGATAATTTGTCATTTGTCCCGCTCCTTTTTCCCCATTTTTACATGATTATATCAAAAGTTTTCCTGAGAATCAACAGAACGTTTGCTTTACAAATTTGCGAAAACATGTACAATAGTAGTTATGATACAGCTTTTTCTGGGGGAAACCGCTCTTTGAATAACCTCATCCGGCGCTTCGCGCCACCTTCCCCTGCGAGGGGAAGGCGAAGAGCGGTTTCTCCCAGTCCCCCTTCCGAGAAAGCCATAAAGGTGATCAATTTATTTTTCTGTTTGGAGAAGGAGCCAATATGACTGAAAGACGCAAATTCCGCGAACGGCTGGAGGCCTGGCGGAGCGAACTGAAAAACCAGATCATCAAGCCGCTGATCCGCTTGGACTTTTCCGGCTGCCCGACGCTTGAGCGCTTCACCCCGGAAGCGGCGGAACAGCTTCCCTTTGAACCAATGCCCACGGGAACGCCCTGGGGAAAACATCGGGAATACTGCTGGTTCCGGACTGACCTCACGCTGCCCGATGGCTGCGAGGGGAAAAGAATCGTGCTGCTCAGCGGCGTGGGTGGGGAACAGCTAATGTATATGAACGGCCAGCCCCTGGGCTCCCTGGATAAGGAACACAAATACGTGACGCTGTTCCGTCAAGCCCCGGCTGACGCGTCCTTCCGCCTTTTGATCGAAAGCTACGCCGGGAACGGCCCGCGGCTGGAAAACTTTGGCCCCTGCCCGCCGGAAAGGGAACCGATGCCCGCCGTCACCGCGTCGCAGTGCGCCGTGAAAGACAGTTTTCTGGCGCTGTTCAACGAGGACGCCTATCAGCTGTTCATGGACGTGGACACCCTGACCCGCCTTCATGACCTGCTGCCGGAGGGCAGCCTGCGGCGGGAAAAGATCGAAGAAGCGCTGGAAGATTTCACTCATACGGTGGATTTGGAATTGCCCGAACAGGAAAGAAATACCTCCTACCGCCAAGGCCGGGCCGCCCTGCGGGCCGTATTGGATTGTCATAACGGCTCCACCGCGCCGCTCTTGCGGCTGATCGGACAATCCCACATCGACCTGGCCTGGCTGTGGCCGATGGAGGAAACCTACCACAAATCCGTTCGCACCTACGCCAACCAGTTGGCCCTGATGGATGAGTACCCGGAATACCGCTTCCTGGCCTGCGAACCGGCGCTGCTGGACATGCTGGCGGAAAGCAGCCCGTCGGTGTACGCCCGCGTTGTGGAGCGCGTGAAAACCGGCCAGATCGTGGCGGACGGCGCGTTTTACGTGGAATGCGACACCAACATACCCTCCGGGGAAAGCCTGGTGCGGCAGCTGTTATGGGGCAAACGGTGGTTCCGGGAAAAGCTGGGGGTCAACAGCCGCGTGGCCTGGCAGCCCGACACCTTCGGGTTTTCCCCCTGCCTGCCCCAATTGCTCAAAGCCTTTGACGTGCCCTACTTCGCCACCCAAAAGCTGCTGCGGGCCGACCCGGAGTGCCAGCGCTTCCCCTACCAGGATTTCATCTGGGAAGGGGTGGACGGTTCCCGTGTGCAGGCGCTGAGCTTTTTCAAAAGCAACAGCCGCACCGAGCCGGACAGCCTGCATGACCGCTGGGAAAAGCACCGCAGCCAGCAGCGCCATATCGACGCCCTGCTCTACCCCTTCGGCTTTGGGGACGGCGGCGGCGGCGCGACGCGGGACATGCTGGAATACCTGAGAAGGGAAGGGGATTTGGAGGGCTTGCCCCGCACGAAGTGGAGTACCTTGCAGGAGCACTTTGAAAGCGCGGCGGAGAACGCGGGGAAAAACCTATGGCGGGGGGAGCTGTACCTTGCCTGGCACCGGGGAACGTATACCTCCCAGCGGAAAACGAAAACCGCCCTCCGCGCTCTGGAGCAGGCCCTGCACGACGCGGAATTCCTGCTGGCCCAGTGCGGAGAGGAGCAGCGGAAACCATATCAGCCGCTGATTGAAAAAACCTGGAAAACCCTGCTGCTGCACCAGTTTCACGACATCTGCGCGGGCGTGGGCATCCGGGATGTGCACGCGGAAGCGGAACGGGCGTTGAACGATGCGCTCCATACGGTTCAGAAGATGACAGAAGAATTGGCCCAAGCTGTTTATGCCATCGACACCCAAGCAGAGGGTTACACCACGATCATCAATACCCTGCCCTTTGCCCGGCGGGAATGGGTCGCGCTGCCCGGCGGCGCGCAGGGATATGTTTCTCTGCCCCCCTCAGGAACAGCAACAGTGCGGACTGACGATTTGCAAAAGGGAACAGGAAAAGTTACTGTGATTCCGTATCAAGAAGGGTGGAAAATTGACAATCAATTGTTATCCTTCACCCTACGGACTGACGGAACGATCAGCGATTTGACGGACCTGCGCACCGGGCTGCCGCTGCAAACGCCCAGAATGCGGATGAACGAACTGCGGCTGTATAAAGATGTGGAACCCGTCTACGACGCCTGGGAGCTGTCGCCCGATTATGCCCGGGATCGGGTGGACGCCGTTCGTGCTCAGTCTTTGA
Source organism: uncultured Eubacteriales bacterium (assembly GCA_900320085.1). Taxonomy (GTDB): domain Bacteria; phylum Bacillota; class Clostridia; order Christensenellales; family Aristaeellaceae; genus RUG563. The sequence continues at coordinate 53,240 of ONRC01000007.1, read as the reverse complement.
CGCTGGAAAAAGAAAACGGACCCGTGCTGACCGCGCGCGTCCGTCTCCTGATCGGGCAAAGCCCCTGCGAAGAAATCATCACCGTCCGGGCCGGGGAACCCCGGATTGAATTTGCATTGAAGATCGACTGGCAGGAGCGCCACAAGCTGCTGAAAGCTCATTTTGAAAGCAGTCTGAACTGTGAAAACGCCATCCATGAAATGCAGTTTTGCCACATCCAGCGCCCGGCCCACCGCGCCACCCAGTTTGCACAAGACCGGTTCGAGGTGTGCAATCATCATTATTCCGCGCTGTTTGAGGCGAACCGGGGCATAGCGCTGCTGAATCAAGCCATCTGGGGCGTCAGCGCGGATCAGGGCGATCTGGCCCTGACCCTGCTCCATGCCCCCGTCGTACCGGACAGCTCCTGCGACCGGGGAAGCCAGCACTTTTCCTTTGCCCTGTGCGTTTATGATACGCCCTTCGGCCTGAGCAGTATCACCCGGGATGGCTACGCCTACAACGTCCCGCCCCTGCTGCTGCCGGGAAAAGGAAAGGAAACGGCGGGCATTTGGGCGGAAAACGCGCTGATCGAAACCGTCAAGCCAGCCGAAGACGGCTCCGGCGTCGTGGTTCGTCTGTGGGAATACCGGGGCGCCGCCGCGCGGGTGACCCTGCATCTCCCGGATGCCCGGGCTATCTGCTCCTGCGGGTTTGACGAACAAGGCGTCACACAGCTCGTCGTTTCGGATACTTATACCTTCGACCTGCCCGCCTTTGGCATCCGCACCCTGATGCTGAGGCAGGGCTCCGCAAAATAACTGCCGCAAACAGATACGGGAAGGAAAGAGAAAATGAATATATTTTTTTCAGCCTGGAATGATTGCGATCCTGCTGATGCTCCTGACGGCATTTTCCGCTGAGGCGGAGGATGTGATCCTGATCAACAGGGATTTGGAGCCCAGGACCCGGGAAGAAACCCTGGAGATGCTTTCCGCCCAGACGGACGCTTATTTCCGGGACGAAGCGATCGCCGCGGAGCTGAGCGGAGAGATCAGCCGAAGCGAAATGCCCGGTTCCATACAGTGAAGATGAGAATGAAACGGAGCGTGTGTTTTCCCTGCCCACGGGGGACAGACGCTGCGGTTCATGATGTATCCCGGCCTATTCGCATCGTCACGCCCGATGGAGAATTTGACGTGCGTGTGCATCCTTCCGAAGAAACGCTGCGCGCGTCCATACTGAAAACCGGTGTTCCGGCCCTTGCCTGGGTGGCGGAAATACCGTATGGCCTGCTGCACAAATGATTGAATCTGGGAATGCTCCGGGGAGGCTGGAAACAAGTTGAATTTCCGGCCTGATTGGAGTATATTGAAAGTGGTTTTTCATTCAGCCCAGGCGATGAAGAACCGTCGAATACCGGGCTTGTTTATTTTTTTGAATGTATGAAAAATGCGGCGAAAGACGCTGTGCTGAAAGGAGCAGGCGATCATGAATGAACAGTTCACCCGTATCCTTGCGGTTTCGGAAGGGGAAAAACTTGCTTACGACGCGGCGGAGACATGGCTGGATTTATTTTTGCGCGAAGTAAAAAAGCATCCGAATCAGACCGCGGTAGAGGATGAAAGCGGCAGCTTCTCCTATCAGGAGCTGCACGAAGCGTCGGACCGCGTGGCGGGATACCTGATGCGAAAAGGACTGCGGGAAAACGAGTTCGTCGCGGTCAAGATGCACCGGGAAAAAGAATTCCTCGCTGTGGTGCTGGGCATTCATAAGGCGGGAGGCGCTTATGTGCCGATCGACCTGGACTACCCTACGGAACGCATCGCCTATATGCTGGACGACTGCGAAGCCCGCCTCGTGATGACGGATGTGACGGCGGCAGCAGCGCTCAAGACGGAAGCGGCGGTTTTCCCGGAGGGGTACCGCTGTAAACCGGACACCCTCGCCTATATGATCTATACCTCCGGCTCCACCGGCAAGCCCAAGGGCGTGATGATTCAGCATAAAGCCCTGCTGAACTTTATCCATTTTATCCGAAGCAGATGGCATTTGACCGCTGACAGCAGGATCGGCTGCCATTCCAATTTCGCTTTTGACGCTTCCGTGGAGGACCTGTTTCCCGTGCTGACCGTGGGCGGAACGCTGGTGATCGTGCCGGAGGAAGTCCGGAAGGATATTTTTGACATGCAGAAGTTCATCCGGGACATGCGCGTGACGGGCGGCTGCTATTCCACCCGGTTCGGCCAGATCCTGGCGATGGACAAAGCGCTGAACGTTGACTATATTTGTCTTGGCGGCGAGGCCATGACCGGCGTTCCAAACGTGACGGGCGCGGTATACAACACCTACGGTCCCACCGAATTTACCGTGGACGCCACCTATTACGAAATTGAAAAGGACAGGGACTATCACCCCATTCCCATCGGCCGCCCGCTCTATAACTGCGCGGCGTTTATCCTGGATGAAAACCTGGAGCTGCTGCCCCTCGGGGAAATCGGCGAACTGTGCCTTGCCGGGCCGCAGCTGGCGCTGGGCTATTGGAAGCGGCCGGAGCTGACCCAAGAAAAATTTGTGGATGTTCGGATTGCGGAAGGAGATGTGCGAAAGGTCTACCGCACGGGCGACCTGGCCCGGTACAACGCGGAAGGGCAATTGGAGTTCTGCGGCCGGATCGACTCCCAGGTGAAGCTGCGTGGCTTCCGCATCGAGCTGGGCGAGGTGGAAACCGCCGCGCTGAAATTCGCGGGCATCCGGCAGGCGGCGGCGGAGGTCAGGAAGGACACGCTGTGCCTGTATTATACCGCCGAGGAAACGATTGACGAAGAAGAACTGAAGCGCTTCCTGGGGGAAACCCTGACGGACTACATGATTCCGGGCTGGTTCGGCCGGCTTGAAAAGATGCCGGAAACCCCCAACGGCAAACTGGACCGCAAAGCCCTGCCGGAGCCTTCGCTCAAGCGGACGAATGATTTCGTGGCCCCCCGCACAGACGCGGAAAAAGCCGTGGCTCTCTGCATGAAAAAAGCCCTGGGCGCGCAGGAGGAGCTGGGCGCGGCGGACGATTTTCTGGACATGGGCGGCGACTCTATCAAGGCGATTCGGTTCGTATGCTTTTTGCGAGAACACAATTTGAGCCTGAAGGTGGCCGACGTGCTGAAATTCCGCACGGTGGAAGCCATCGCTGCCTGCTGCCGGCAGGTCGCTGCGGAAGCAAACAAAACCGCAGAACCCATCGAAGGACTGATTGGGGACAGCGCTATTTTCCTGTTCTACAAGCATCTAACTTACCCCAACCCAGCGTATTTTAACCAGTCCACACTGCTGGAATGGAAGGGAAGCATCGACCTTCCCGCCTTGCAAAAGGCGCTGGACGCGCTGTGCTGGCAGCACGATCTGCTTCGCGCGCGCCTTCAGGATGGACACCTGTATGTGAAGAAGGCGGATGCCGCGGTTCACGCCGTCACAATTGAACAGTATGCCCTGGAAAAAGACGATAAAGGCGAGATCGCAGACTGCTGCGAAAACATTCAATCCGCGCTGGATGTGGAAAACAGCTTGGTCAGGGCGGCGGTGCTGCGCCTGCCGGGGCGGGCGCTGTTCTTCATCACCGCCCACCACACCATCGTGGACGGCATTTCCTGGCGTATTTTGCTGGACGACCTGGAAACAGCTTATGGCCAGGCGGTCAATGGGGAGACCATCGCTCTGCCCGCGAAAACGGAAACCTACCAGGATTATGTCCGCGCCATGCAGGCGTACCGGGACAGCTATGAACTGTCGCTGGAAATTCCCTACTGGAAGAAAGTCGAAAAGAAAATGCTGTCCCTGGAAACCTCCCTGGGCAGGGATTACACCCGGCGCTTTGACCGCCTGACCGTGCGGATGAACGAGACCGAAACGAACGGGCTGCTTTCGGCCCGGCTTTCCGCCTACGGCCTGGAGATCAACGATCTGCTGCTGACGGCGGTGGCGCAAAGCTATCGATATGTCTTCGGCAGGAACGCCGTGTCCGTCCAGATGGAGGGCCATGGACGCGAACCTCTGGGCAAGGAACTGCTCACCGGCAGGACCGTTGGCTGGTTCACGTCCATTTATCCGGTGGTGTTCGAGGACATCACCGGCGATGCCCGGCATGACCTGATTCGGGTCAAGGAAACGCTGCACCGCGTGCCCAACAAGGGCGTCGGCTACAACATCCTGGCTTTTGTGGAGGGGAAGCAGCCGCTTTGCTTTGAAAAGGACCGGACGCCCAAGATCGTATTCAATTATCTGGGCAACGTGTCGGGCGAGGGCCGGGAACAGCAATACTTTGTGCCAGACAGCCGGGACGGCTTCGCCGCCGGGCTGGATTATCAGGCGAAGGAAAATTGCGACGGCGCCGACCTGACCGTCAACTGCCTGATCGACGGGGGACAATTCGGCCTGTGGCTGGATTACAACGCTGATCAGTATGATGAAAAGACGGCCAATGCTTTTGCGGATGGGATATTAAAGGAAATCCATCGCCTCGCGGCACACCTTGAAACCCGGAATACAAAAGAAATCACCGCTTCCGACCTGGGCGAGCCGGCCTGGAGCGAGGAGGAATTCGACGCTGTTGTGGCGGGCTTTTCATCCCGGGGGGAGACGCTCAAGCGCATTTATCCGCTGACGCCGCTCCAGGAGGGGATGCTCCTTTCCCATGTATCCGCCCCTGCGTCTTCCGCCTACCGCCTGGTGGATATTTATGCGCTCAGCTATGTGCCCACGGAAAAGGAGCTCAGGCTTGCCTTGGATGCCCTGGGACGGAAGCATGAAGTGCTCCGGACGGCTATCCTTCACAAGGGCGTTTCTGTGCCCCGGCAGGCGATCACGGACAGGCAGCTGGGCCTGACCATGACCGATATCAGCGGGGAGAAAGACCCGCTTGCCGCCGCTTACGGCATCCGGGAAGATTTGCTCGCAAACGGCTTTGACTTGCAGGACAAGCCGCTGTTCCGGTTGGTGTGCGCCAGAACGGGGGAAAACAGCTGCTTCCTCATTACCGCTGTGCATCACATCGTTATGGACGGCTGGTGCGTGGATACCTACCTGAAGGATTTGGAAGAATTCCTGCGGATGGCGAAGGATCAAGGAACCGATAAGCCCATTGAGGTCGGAACGACAGACGAAGGAAAGTTTGAACAGGCCGTTCGGGAATTGCTGTTAAAAGACCGAAACGCCGCTGTCAATTGCTTCAAAACGCTGCTGGACGGGTACGAAGGAAAGGCGGAAATCCCTGCCCACACCCCGATCCCAGAAAGGGAGCGCAGCGAGACGAATGTAATTTTCTGCACGGTTTCCCCCAAAGCCGCGGAATGCTTTGACAATACATGCAGAAACTTTGGCGTGACCCTGGCCGAGGGCATCACCACGGCCTGGGGTTTGACCCTGGCGACGGCATGCCGGATGGACGACGTGGTATTCAACCGGGTCGTGTCCGGGCGCGACAAGAATTCCTTTGACGTAACGGACCTGGTCGGTCCCTTCATCAACTCCGTTCCCACACGCCTGAGAATCGGCAAGGATTCCACCGGCAGAACCCTGCTGCAGGAAATCCACAATCAGTGCGCGCAGACAGGCGAATACGATTTCTGTCCCCTCGCCGACTTGAAAAAGGCGATGAACACCACCGACGATCTGGCGTATTCGCTGATTTCCATCGAAAACTATATGGCGGACGATCAGGCCGGTTCCTTCATGAAGCCGGTGCTGGTGAAGGAAGAACCTATCGGCGGCATCACTGTGGACGTGATGACCCAGGCCGACGGCGGCGCGCTGATCAGCCTGTCCTATTCTCCGGAGCGATACAGAAAGGCGGAGGCGGAACGGGTGCTGAAGCTGCTGGAGCAGTATATGCGGATGCTGACCGAGCAACCGGAAAAGCCCGTCCGCTCCCTGCCGCTGCTGAATCCGGCGGATGAGGAAGCCGTCATCGCCCTTTCTCAGGGTGAAAAAATGGATTACGATACTTCCGTCACCTGGGTCGATCTGTTCAAGGCGCAGGCCAAGCAAAGGCCGGATCAAACCGCCGTCGTGGATGCCGACAGCGAAATGACCTACCGCGAGCTGGACGAGGCATCGGACAAAATCGCCGCCTACATCCGGTCGAAGGAAATCACAGAAAACGAATTCGCCGCGGTTCGCATGGGCCGCGTGAAGGAATTTCACGCAGTGGTGCTGGGCGCGCATAAAGCAGGCGTCGCCTACGTACCCATTGATTTGGATTATCCGGCGGACAGAGTGGAATACATGCTTTCGGACTCCGGCGCGAGGCTCGTTTTTACCGAAGCGCTGGTTCATGAAATCCTTTCAGGTCCTGCGCCTGCCGCCCCCGGACGCAATGACGCCGCCCCGGAAAAAGCGGCGTATATGATCTACACCTCCGGCTCCACGGGACGGCCCAAAGGCGTGGTGATCCAGCACAAAGCGCTGCTGTGCTTTGTGCGCTTCGTCAGCCACAGATGGCAGCTGACCGAGAACAGCAGAATCAGCGTCCACCCGAACTTTTCCTTTGACGCCTCCGTAGAGAATCTGTATCCCGCGCTCACCGTGGGCGGAACGGTCATCATCGCTCCCGAGGAGGCGCGGCGGGACATTGTTGAAATGCGCCGCTTCATTGCGAAGCATCGCATCAACGGCGGCAGCTATTCCACCCAGTTCGGCCAGCTCCTGGCCAAGGATGAGCCGCTGGATGTGAATTACCTTGATATGGGCGGCGAAGCCATGACCATCACCCCCAAAGCACGCGGCCACGTTTTCAATGTTTATGGCCCTACGGAGTTTACCGTGATCGCCACCTATTTTGAACTGGAAAAAGGAAAGCAATACAATCCGATCCCCATTGGCCGGCCGCTGTATAACTGCGCGGGCTATATCGTCGATGCGGCGGGCTGGCTGCTGCCCCAGGGCATGACCGGGGAGCTGTGCCTGGCCGGGCCGCAGATGGCGCTGGGCTATCTGAACCGGCCCGAGCTGACGGCGGAAAAATTCGCCCGGATCACGCTTCGCGGCAAAGACCGGGTAAAGGTCTATCACACGGGCGACCTGGCCCGGTACAACGAGGAAGGCCAGCTGGAATACTGCGGGCGCATCGACTTCCAGGTAAAGCTGAGGGGCTTCCGCATCGAGCTGGGCGAGGTCGAAAACCGCGCGGCAGGCTTCCCCCGGATCGTTCACGCGGTGGCGGCGGTGAAAAAGAATACGCTGTGCCTCTACTATCAAGCCTCCGCTTCGGTCGATGAAAAAGCGCTGAAAGCCTTCATGGCGGAGACCCTGACGGATTACATGATCCCCGGCTGCTTCATCCGCGTGGAGCGGATGCCCATGACCGCCTCCGGGAAGATCAACCGCGCCCTGCTGCCCGAGCCCGACTTTGCGGAAAGAAAGACGGCCTATGAAGCGCCGAGGAACGAAACGGAACGCAGGCTGTGCGAAGCGATGGAAAAGGTGCTGGATCTTGACGCCAACACCGTAGGCATTCAGGACGATTTCTTTGAAATCGGCGGCGATTCCTTAAAATCCATGATGCTGATGACCAGCGCGGGCGTGGACGGTCTGAGCGCCAAGATGATTTTCACCCACAGGACGGCCCAGCGCATCGCCGAAGCGGTTGCTTCCCTGAGGCAAGAGGATATGGAACGCTTCGAGGACGAGGCCAGAACCATGAGCATCCCCGCCCATAAGGGTCAGATCATGATGATCGACGATCAGTTTGCGGATGTATATTCCTGCATGTGCAACCTGGCCAGCCTGTATAAGATCGGCGCGAAGGTGGATGCCAAAAGGCTGGCCGCCGCCGTGGACAAGGCGGTGCAGCAGCACCCTGCGCTCTGCTCTACGTTCGTGTTCGACGAGGACGGAAACATCCGTCTGCAAATCGTGCCCGGGTTCCCGGGAAAAACGGAAGTAAAGGATATTTCTCCGGAAGAGGCGGGAACGCTTTCAACCGCCTTAAAGAAGCCGTTCACGCTGTTCCGCCAGCCGCTGTTCCGCGCCAAGGTGCTGCGCTGCGGAGAGGATGTTTACCTGTTTACGGATATGCACCACACGGTTTCCGACGGCTTCTCCATCGGCATCCTGCTGCGCGATATTGCCAAAGCGTACCGGGGAGAAGAATTGACCCGGGATTACTTCTACAGCTACCTGCGGAAGGAATACGAAGCGCGGGAAACCGAGGAATTCAAACGTGCCTGGGAGTACTTCAATAACCTGCTGGGCGGCAGGAACTGGTGCCGCATTCCCACGCCGGACTTTGAAACGTTTGAACCGGAAAGCGCCGTCGAAGACCTGGAGGACGTGCTCTCCACGGATCAGATGAAAGCGGCGGAAATCCGGACGGGCTATTCCCGCAGCGTTATGGCGATCGCCGCGGTGATCCTGGCCTTGCAGGAATACTGCGGCAGGGATGAAATCAACGTGGATTACCTCAACAGCAACCGCACGGAAACATATTTGCAAAGCTCGGTGGGATTGGTGTTCAAAACCCTGCCGGTGGCCATTGACCTGAAGCGGTATGAGGACCTGGAACATGTGATGGCCGCGATCAACGGGCAGGTGATCGACAGCTTTGCCAACAGCATCTGCGATTACCGGGCCGAGGTGGAGGACTTTGACCTGGACTGCATCGCCGTCAACTATGTTGCCGACCTGGGAAGCGAGGAAAACATGGAAGGCTTTGACGCTGAGGCGCTGCCCCTGGAGGAGGACGGCGCCATGGGCGGCCACGCGGACATTTATTTCACGGAAAGCGATGGCATGATCAGCATCGAGCTGGAATACATGAAGCAGGGCTATAAACAGGAGAACATGCGGACCTTCATCCGGCTTTGCGGAAAGTATCTGAACCAAATTGCCGGACGATAATAATATCTGACAGGCGAGAGGAGAGGAATCTATGCTGCGGCTGAGGCCCTATAAAGCCTGCGATGCGGCTGCGGTTGTTTCCTGGATTGGGGATGAAACCGCTTTTAGAAAATGGAGCGCGGATCGGTTTCCCGCCTATCCCATTGCGGCGGCGGATTTGAACCGGCATTATGATGCCATGGCCGATTCGGACAGCTTTTACGAATTCACGGCCTTTGACGAAACAGGGATTGCAGGCCATCTGATCATGCGGTTCACGGATGAAAAGAAAACGGTTTTGCGGTTCGGCTTCGTGATCGTGGCCCCTGAGAAACGCGGAAAGGGATACGGCCGGGAAATGCTGGCGCTGTCCATTCGCTATGCCTTTGATTTTTTGAGAGTGGAAAAAATCACCCTGGGTGTGTTTGAAAATAATGAACCGGCCTATCGGTGCTATCGGGCGGCGGGCTTCCGGGATGTGTCCGGGCACGAACGGGTCTGCTATCCGATTGGAAATGAAGTATGGAGCTGTCGGGAAATGGAGCTGACGAAGGGCGACATACCTTCCGCGGAAGCAAAAAGCCTACTCTGCCGCGCTGACAAAAGAGCAGAAAAAAATCCCCGATGAGCGGGCCGGAATATCGGCAGCGGAGGAATTCCGTCTCATCAGGGAACAATTGATCCGGCAAAAAGATTGGCTGAGTAAAAAAGGAACCTTTTGATAAAGGCCGGGTCACACCCCGCCATACCGCGCCACAAAGCGGTCAGTGCCTATCAGAATGTCATCGGCGGATAAACGGCCCGACAGCTCCAGCACCTTGATGGGGGAGGCCAAAATATATTCCCGGAAAGGCGCCAGCACGTCGCCCGGCAGGGTGCAGGGGGCGTAGTGGTCCAGGCCATCTACCGCGTCGTGGATGTGCATACCCACGATGTTCCGCCGGACCTTTTCACTCAGGGGCAGGGCTTGCAGGCCCATTTCCATCATCATGATGGCGTGGCCCGTATCCAGCCAGATGCCCGCCGGGCTGCCCTCAAAGCGTTCGGCGATGATTTCAAATTCGCTGAAAATCGGCACCTGATGGCACATGGCGCGGTTCTCCATGCCCAGCCTGACTGGCAGACGGTTCTTGGTCACATAGTTGCAAAGCTCCTCAATGCTTTTCAGCGTTTGGGAAAGATAGGGGTCTGCCTTTCGTTTTTCGGTCATTTCGGTCCGCAGGGTCCGGTATGCGTCGCTGTCCGTTTCATGGGCAGCGATCATTTTTTTGAGCGGCACGTCGTACTGCTCCGGCGGCAGCGGCACTTCCGTGGGGTGAAACACCACGGCCCCCGCGCCCAGGCGGCAGGCCCAGTCAATGGAGCGTTTGCTCAGCTCCACCGCCTGACGGCGCAGGGCTTCGTCCCCGTAGCCCAGCAGCACGGAGTCCGTGCCGAAGCGCTCGTCTTTGGTTTCCGGAAACACGTTGTGCACGCTGACGGCCCGGATGCGGCCTTCCTTGATATACCGCTCGATGCTGGGCAGCCATTCGGGCTTTACCCGGTAATTCAGTTCTGTTTTTGTAAAGCCCAGCGCCAGCAATTGATCCATCAGCTCCTCGCCGCTGGACGCCTTGCGGTAGTTCCACATCGTGGACAGGGCCAGGTCTTGCTTGGTGAAGGACATCGTTCATTCCCCCATTGATTGAGCTTTTTAAAACACCATAAACTCACATTCCAGCCGCCCGTTATACAGCCTGCGTTTCTGGGCGGCGCGTTTTCCGTAGCAGCGCTCGAAGCCGGTGTGGGCGGTGATGACGCCCATGCGGCTGCCGGGATGACGGTCGGACAGGGCACGGAGATCGCGGTACAGCGCTTCGCATTTCTTTTTATCGCTGAGGCGCTCGCCGTAGGGCGGGTTCAGGAGGAAAAGGGGAGAGGAGGCCTCTAATTGCAGGTCTTTTAAATCCTTCTGAATGACCGTGATTTTCCCCGCCAGCCCCGCCTGCTTGATGTGGCGCTTGCACAGGGTCAGCGCCTCCGGGTCAATGTCGCTGCCGCCGATCATGCCGATCTTCGCGGGGTCGAACTGCGCTTCCGCCTCCTGACGGATTGCCTCCATTTTCTTTTTCGGAAAGTCCGGCCAGCTTTCGCAGGCGAAATTCCGGGTCAGTCCCGGCGCGCGGTGGCTGCGCCAGTACGCCGCTTCGATCAGCAGCGTGCCCGTGCCGCAGCAGGGGTCCCACAGCGGCATATCTTTCTCCCAGGGAGACAGCATCACCAGCGCCGCCGCCAGCGTTTCCCGAAGCGGTGCTTCGCCGTTCCAGGTGCGGTAGCCGCGCCGGTTCAGCGCTGTGCCGCTGGTGTCGATTGTCAGGCGGGCCACGTCGCCGTGGACGGATACGTCGATGGCATACTCCGGCCCGTCCTCCGGGAACCACTGGGTTTTATAATGGCGCTTCAATCGCTCCACAATGGCTTTTTTCGTGATGGCCTGGCAGTCCCGCACGCTCATGAGCTGGCTGCGGGCGCACTTGCCGCTGACCGGGAACCGGGCGTTTTTGGGCAGATAATCCTCCCAGGGCAGGCTCAGCACCAGTTGAAATAGATCCTCAAAGCTGAGGACTTTTCCTTCGCCAATTACCAGCAGCACCCGGTCCGCCGTGCGCAGCCACAGGTTGGCCTTGAACGCATCTTCCGGCGCACCGGTGAATCGCGCCCCGCCCGTTTCTCCCTTGGCCTCCAGCCCCAGATGATGCAGTTCTCTCCGCACCAGCCCTTCCAATCCGAACGCCGCGGCGGCGATATATTCCATGCGCATCCCTCCCGCAAGAATCCCGTGTTTTTTTCAGTATAGCACAGGACGGCCCGCACCGCAAGAAAATCAAACGCCGCTATTGCTTTTCGGACGGTTTGATGGTATAATTTTCATTGTGAAAGTTCCACAGAAAGCATGGAACGGATGTGCTTTTATTTTCCATAATGCTCCACTTTGCTCCTTCACGCGCTGCGGCGCGGGAAAGATAGACCGTATTTTTTTAAAAGGAGGCATAATTCCATGAAAAAAATCCTGTGCGTTGTCCTGGCGCTGATGCTGGCGCTGTGCGCGCTGCCCGCTCTGGCGGACGTGGCCGCCGACGTGGAAGCGGGCCAGGCCATGACCCATGACGAGCTGGTGGAAAAGGCCAAGGCCGAAACCGGCACCTTCGTGGTATACGGCAACACCAGCCGCATCACCACCGCCGCCGAAGCGTTCGCCGCGCTGTACGACATTCCTTTTGAATCCAATAACCTGAAGGACCAGGAAATCTACACCAAGCTGCGCAGCGAAACCGGCAACGGCGCGGCCGACATGGTCATGATCCAGGACGGCGCGCAGCTGACCGACGCCATTGACGAAGGCCTGGTGATCAACTTCGTGCCTGCCGAGGTGAAGGATGTTCTGGAAGAAGGCGACCTGCAGCCCGCCCTGGTGCACCAGTACATCAACAAGCTGTTCATCTACAACAACCTGGGCGAGAACGTGCCCGCCATCAAGAACGTGTGGGAGCTGACCGCCCCCGAAATGAAGGGCAACGTGATCTTCAAGAACCCCGAAAGCGAGAAGGTCAACATGAACTTCCTGGTCATGTGCACCAAGGACGAATGGGCCGACAAGCTGGCGGAAGCCTACAAGGCCTGGAAGGGCGAGGACATCGACCTGGGCGAATACAAGAACGCGGGCTACAAGTGGGTGGCTGAATTCCTGGACAACGTGACCTTCGGCAAGTCCGACACCACCATCGCCGAAGAAGTGAGCCAGGAAACCGCCGCGGGCAAGATCGGCCTGTTCGTGCTCAGCAAGCTGCGCTCCTCCTCCGTGCTCACCGATAACCTGACCGTGGCCCAGTACGACGCCACCGCCAACGGCTACGTCCTGGAGCCCTTCGCCGGCTTCATGTATCCCATGTACACCATGATCAACACCAAGGCCACCCGGCCCTACACCGGTATGCTGTTCATCGAATACCTGATGACCCAGGAAGGCTTCCAGCCCTGGGGCAAGAGCATCGGCGCCTATTCTCCCAACCCCGCCATCACCGTCAACGAAGGCGACCTGACCATCGACGTGTGGAAGGGCGCGCTGGTGATGGAGGACGCGGAATACATTCTGGACAGCTTTGAAGTGGAAGACTTCATCCTCCAGCACTGCCAGCAGTAACGTGGTGTCTCCGAAACCACGCGAATGAAAAGCCAATGAATTGTCCTTTCATTCGATCCATCAATTTGCTGTAAAATGGCATTTCCTTCGGAAACGCTCATTTTACGGCCGCAAATTGATAGCGGAAGCAACCTACGGTTGCTCCTCGGCGACGTACATGCCGCCGCCTGCGGATTATTGATGAAGGGGTTTGCGAACCCCTTCATACTTCCCCGGGATACAATGATCTGCCCGGCGGGACGGTTTTGCCCGTTCCGTCGGTCTTTTGTTTTTTAGTGCTAAGTTCCAAGCCAATTGCTCCAATGTTCGACTCCAAGGATGCATTCGCTTAATAGCTTAGAACTTAGAACTTAGAACTTCCACTACACCCCACCTGAGGGGAGGATTGAAATGCAGCAAACCATTGACCGGAGCATCCGCATGAACCGGGTGAAGGGCAGGGTGCGGGCGTGGTTTTCCAAGCCCGCCAACGTGATCCTGCTGATTTTCCTGTGCACCCTGGTCGTGCTGACGCTGTACCCGCTGGTGACGATGCTGATGGAAACGGTGACCATCCACGTGGGCCGCGAAGCCAGGGCAGCGAAGCAAACAGCGGGGGATTTTTCCTTCTACCATTTCCAGCGCCTGTTCGCCACGGCGGAAAACGATTACAGCTGGATCCAGTTTTATCAGCCCTTCTTAAACACGCTGATCGTGTCGCTGGCCTCGTCGCTGATCGCCATTCTGTTTGGCGGCGTGGTAGCGTTCCTGGTCACGCGCACGAACCTGAAATACAAAAAGTTCGTGTCCGCCGTGTTCACGTTCCCCTACATCATGCCCTCCTGGACGCTGGCGCTGTTCTGGGAAACCTTCTTTAAGAACGTGAACATCGGCCTCAAAACCTCCAACGGCATCATGGCCGCGGTGTTTGGCATCTATATGCCGGAATGGTTCGTGTACGGCGCGTTTCCCATTGCGCTGGTGCTGGGGCTGCATTACGCGCCGTTTGCCTATATCCTGATCGGCGGCATCCTAAGGAACATGGACGCCAACCTGGAGGAGGCGGCGACGATCCTGAAAACCAGCCGCCCCCGCATCATCTGGCGCATCACCCTGCCCATCGTGAAGCCTGCTATGCTGAGCACCTTCCTGCTGGTGTTCGCCAGCTCCATGAGCGCCTATTCCGTGCCCGTGTTCCTGGGCTCGCCGGTGCGCTACTACGTGCTTTCCACCAAAATGAAGTCCCTGATGGACAGCTACCCGGGCCAGGCGTACATCATCGTGGGCGTGATGATCCTCTTCGGCGTGGCGATCCTGCTTTTGAACCAGCGGGTCACCAACAGCCGCAAGCAGTTCACCACCGTTACGGGCAAGTCCGGCCAGATCAGCAAGATCAATCTGGGCAAGGCCAACCGGCCTGTGGCGATCATCCTGGTGATCGTGCTGCTGCTGGTGGCGGTGGTGCCGCTGGTCACGTTCGCCATGGAGTCCATCATCATCAAGGCCGGGGATTACAGCCTTTCCAACATGACGCTGGATTTCTGGATCGGCACCAACCTTTCCGAGCGCCTGGATCAGGGCGATTCCACCGGTATCCTGCTGAACCCCAAGGTCTGGAACGCCCTGGGCTACAGCCTGGGCCTGGCCGTCACCTGCGCCCTGGTGGCGGGTACCTGCGGTATCCTGGTGGGCTACGGCGTGGCGAAGCGCCGGGGCAGCAAGCTGGCAAGCTGGGTCAACAGTCTTTCCTTCTTCCCGTACCTGATGCCCTCCCTGGCCTTCGGCGCGATTTACCTGGCCATGAGCTCCAAGATCCCGTGGCTGCGGGGCTTCCTGCTGCTGGGGCTGGTGGGATCGGTGAAATACCTGCCCTTCGCCTCCCGCTCCGGCGTGAACGCCATGCTGCAATTGAGCGGTGAAATCGAGGAAGCCGCGGTGATCACCGGCGTGCCCTGGTGGAAGCGGATGCTGCGGGTGATTTTTCCCATCCAGAAGAGCAGCTTCCTGAGCGGGTATCTGCTGCCCATGGTCAGCTGCATGCGCGAATTGTCCCTGTTCGTTCTGCTGGTGCCCACCAGCAATACCATCCTCACCACCATGCTGATGCAGTATTCCGAAAAGGGCTGGGCCCAGTTCGGCAACTCCATCAACCTGCTCATCATCATCGTGGTGCTGCTGGTGAATTTCATCGTCAATAAGCTGACGGGCGCGTCCATTGATAAGGGGGTTGGCGGTTAAGATGCCGGAAATCATTTTGAAAAATGTCGCCAAGCGTTTTGGCAAATTTGTGGCTGTGGAGAACCTGAACCTGAATATCCCCAGCAATTCCTTCATCACCCTGCTGGGCCCCTCCGGCTGCGGCAAAACCACCACCCTGCGCATGATCGCCGGCCTGGAAACGCCCACGGAAGGGCAAATCAGCATCGATGGCAAGGTGGTGTTTGACGCGGATCAGGGCATCAACCTGCCGCCCAACAAGCGGGACGTGGGCTTCCTGTTCCAGAACTACGCCCTCTGGCCCCACATGACGGTGTACCAGAACATCGCCTTCGGCCTGGAAAACCTGAAGTGGGACAAGAAGAAAATTCAGGAGCGGGTGAAGGAGCTGCTGGCCATGCTGCGCATCGAGCAGTTTGAAAAGCGCTACCCCAGCGAGCTGTCCGGCGGCCAGCAGCAGCGCGTGGCCATCGCCCGCACCCTGGCCCCGGGGCCGAAGGTGCTGTTCATGGACGAGCCGCTGAGCAACCTGGACGCCAAGCTGCGCATGGAAATGCGCACCGAACTCAAGCGGCTGCACCGGGACACGGACTCCACCTTCGTTTATGTGACCCACGATCAGCTGGAGGCCATGACCCTGTCCACCAAGGTCTGCATCATGGAAACGGGCGTTTTGCAGCAGTATGCGCCGCCGTTGGAAATGTACAATGATCCCGCCAACCTGTTCGTAGCGGACTTCATGGGCAACCCCACCATGAACTTTATCGACGGCCATCTGTCCAAAAGCGGCGAAGTGGCCTTCGGCGGCATGAAAGCCCGGTTTGAAGGCGCGGAGGCGCTGGGCGACCGGGACGTGGTGGTGGGCATCCGGCCCGAGTACATCCACATCGACGAGGACGGTTTGGTCGAAGCGACGGTGTATTCCACTCTGCCCTCCGGCATGGAAACCACGGTGAAGCTGGACGTGAACGGCACGTCGCTCACCGCTGTGGTCTTTGGCGACGTGGACTACCCCGTGGACGCGAAGGTCAAGATCGCGTTCCATAAAGCCGCCGTGCTCTTTGATAAGCAGACCGGAAAAAACATCGCCCGGGGGAAGCTGACGCTGATAGGGTGAGAGAATGAGTGGAAAGGGCACTTTAATTCACAACGGGGCGAGGGCCTATGCGGCCCTCGTGCACCTGCACCAGGAGATTTCATCTCCTGGACCTCAATAGCGGAAACTGCTTGAATGATAAAGCCAGCTTGGTTCCCGCTGATATGGGAAAAAACGCGGAAGTCTGGGTTGGTGCCGTTGTGCTTCTGGCCCGGAGGCGAAGCCGCCAACCCGGATGCTTTGCATCCGGGGAAAGCCAGGGAATCATCCGCAGGGGAAAGTTAACTTTCCCCCTCGGATGTTCCCGGGCTTTCTTGGGCCAGAAGCCCACAAACTTTCCGTCACCCCAGCGCGGCAGGCGGAGCTTGTCCGCTTATACAAACAGCGTAATATCGCCAGTTGCGGGTCCAGGGTCCTCAGGACCCTGGCGCAGGTCTGGGGGCGCGCAGCCCCCAGCGTTCCCCTTTGTGACTTAAAATGTCTAATAACTGAATGAAAACTTTCGGAGGATCAAACCATGCCGAACCGTCGGGAATGGCTGAACGCACTGCTCAAAATCGTCAGCCCGGTGCTGAATGCGCTGGCTGAGGGAAAATTAAAGCAAACCTTGCCTTTGTATTTCCATGCGGAACGAGCGGCGTTTGCGCCGCTGGAGGCGTTCGGACGAAGCATGCTGGGGCTGGCGCCCTGGCTGGAAGCGGACGAAAACGCGCTGGACCCGGAGGAACGCGCTTTGCAGGCGGCGTGGCGAAGCAAGGCGCTCTTGTGCATCGACAAAGCCACAGACCCGGCTTCGCCTGACTTCATGCTGTTTGACCGGGGCGGCCAGCCGCTGGTGGACGCGGCATTTCTGGCCCACGCCATCCTGCGCGCGCCGAAAGCTCTCAGCGCCGCGCTGGACGAACGGGTGCGAAGGAACCTGGCGGACGCCTTCCGCGCTTCCCGGAAGATCGCCGCGTGCAACACCAATTGGCTGTTCTTTTCGGCGATGGTGGAAGCCGGGCTGCACGTGCTGGGGGAAGAATACGACGTGATGCGCGTGCTGAACGCCCTGCGCTCTTTCCAGGGCTGGTACGTGGGCGACGGCACCTACGGCGACGGCCCGGATTTCCACTGGGATTATTACAACAGCTTCGTCATCCAGCCCATGTACGTGGATCTTGTGAACCTCTTTGCAGCGGATCAGCCCGAAATCGCGGCGATACGGGAAACGGTGAACCGCCGCGCCGCGCGCTATGCCTCCATCCTGGAGCGCATGATCGGCCCGGAGGGCAGCTATCCCATCGTGGGCCGCTCCATCTGCTACCGCTTCGGCGCGTTTCAGATGCTGGCTCAGGCCGCGCTGGAGCACATGCTTGAACCCCATCTGTCCCCTGCCTCCGTGCGCTGCGGGCTCACTGCCGTCATCCGGCGGGTGATGGCAAGCCCGGATATGTTCGACGATGCGGGCTTCCTGCGGCCAGGCGTGTACGGCTTCCAGCCTGAGTTGGCGGAAGGGTACATCAATATCGGTTCCCTGTATCTGTGCAGCGCCGTGTTCCTGCCTCTGGGCTTGGGGCCGGATGATCCCTTCTGGGCCGATCCGGAGGCGGACTGGACGGGGAAAAAGGTCTGGCAAGGCGGGCATATCCCCATTGATCATGCTTTGGATTGATTATATACAGAAAGGCGGAATCTTCCTATGGACTTGGAACAGGCAAGAAAAGAACTGATTGCTTTGCAGGAGAAAATGAGCGCGTACAACCACGCCATGGGCCTGCTCAGCTACGACGGCGAAACCACCGCGCCCGCGGGCACAGCGGCGAACCGCGGCCACAGCATGGGCATCCTGAGCGAAATCATGTACAAGCTCTCCACCGGCAAGGAAACCGTGGAGCTGCTGGAATTCCTGGACGCGAACAAAGAAGCGCTGAACCAGAAAGAGCGGCGGATGGTGTACCTGATGCTCAAGGACATCCGCTTCATGCAGAAAATTCCCATGGACGAATACGTGGCGTATCAGCGTTTCACGGTGGAGTGCCAGGATGTATGGCACAACGCGAAGGTGAACAACGACTTTGCCTCCTATCAGCCCTATCTGGAAAAGATGGTGGACTACTGCATCCGCTTCGCTCACTACGCCGCGCCGGACAAGGACCCCTATGATTACTGGCTGAACGAGTACGAGCCCGGCATCAGCAAGGAAACCTGCGAAGCGTTCTTCTCCACGCTCCGCGCGCGCCTGGTGCCGCTGATTCAGAAGGTGGCGGAAAAACCTCAGGTCAGCGACGACTGCATCAAGGGCGATTTCGACGACGCGCGGCAGGAAGCCCTGGCCTACTGGCTGATGGATTTGATCGGCCTGGACCGCCAGCACGTCGGCCTGTCCACCACCGAGCACCCCTTCACCACCAGCCTGGGGTCCCACCTGGACGAGCGCATCACCACCCATTATTATCCCGAAGACCTGTCCTATTCCATGTTCAGCGTCGTGCATGAGGGCGGCCACGCGCTGTACGACACCGGCTCCGATGACGACCTGGCCTACACCGTGCTGGACGGCGGCGTGTCCATGGGCATCCACGAGAGCCAGAGCCGCTTCTATGAAAACATCCTGGGTCGCAGCAAGGGCTTTGCGAAGTTCGTGTTCCCCAAATTGCGGGAGCTGTTCCCCGAGGAAATGAAGCCCTACACCTGGGAAGATTTTTATAAGGCCATCAACCGCGTCCAGCCCTCCCTCGTCCGCACGGAGGCCGACGAAGTGACCTACACCCTGCATGTGATGATCCGCTTCGAGCTGGAAAAGCGGCTGTTCGCGGGCGAACTGAAGGTGGCCGACCTGCCGAAGGAATGGAACCGGCTGTACAAGGAATACCTGGGCATTGACGTGCCGGACGACAAGCGCGGCGTATTGCAGGACAGCCATTGGTCTTTCGGCGCGTTCGGTTACTTCCCCTCCTACGCTCTGGGCAGCGCTTATGGCGCCCAGTTCCTGGCGAAGATGAAGGAAACCGTGGACGTGGACGCGGCGCTTGCCAAGGGCGATTTCAGCGCTGTCAACGCCTGGAACAGGGAGCACATCTGGCACTACGGCAGCCTGCTTACCCCTGCCGAGATCCTGCAAAACACCTTCGGCGCACCCTTTGACCCGAACTATTATCTGGACTATCTGGAAGCCAAATGCAAGGATGTATATGGGCTTTAAATAAGCAAGTTATAGGGCGCTTTAAAACACTATCCAAAAGCCTTCCCCTCGCAGGGGAAGGTGGGCCGCGCGGAATCAAGATTGAGAGAGAAGTCAAGCAATTTCGCGCGGCTCGGATGAGGTGAACTCAGCCGACAATATGTGAAGATGTAGCGGGGAGGAGCACCTCATCCGTCAGGCGCGAATTGACTTGATCGCACTTTCCATCTTGGTCCCGCGCCTGACACCTTCCCCCGCGGGGGGAAGGCTTTTGGAAACGTCCTTCAACCTATGTTATTGATTAAAACACCCTTTCAATTCCAATCACAAAATAAGGAGGAAGCAAAATGGAAAAGGTCTATGAATTTCTGAAAGCCGCGGGAACCTACTACCTCGCCACCGTGGAGGGCGACCAGCCCCGGGTGCGGCCCTTCGGCACGATTGATCTGTTTGAGGGCAAGCTCTACATCCAGACTGGCAAAGTGAAGGATGTGTCCAAGCAAATTCACGCCAATCCCAAGATTGAAATCTGCGCCTTCAAGGATGGCGTCTGGCTGCGCGTCGCCGCCAAAGCCTATGCCGATGACCGCATTGAAGCCCAGGAGCACATGCTGGCCGCGTATCCCTCTTTGCAGGGCATGTACAAGCCCGGCGACGGCAACACCGAGGTGTTCTGCCTGAAAGATGGCACCGCCACCTTCTCCTCCTTCACTGCCGCCCCGGAGGTCGTTTCGTTCTAATAGCTGCGTAGATTGAATAAACGCTTTCAATCAAAAAACCAACGGTTTGCAGGGGCGGATATGATCCGCCCGTCAAGCGCTGATGAACCTTGAAATATGCAGCCGACGTGATGATTGACGAAACGGGCGGATGGTATCCGCCCCTACAATGGTTGACTCATTACGATTGAAAGTGTTCTTCCGATCCAACCAAAAACCGCCGGCAGCGTTTGCTGCCAGCGGTTTTTTGGTATACGGCTTTTATCCGGCGATCGTTTTTTCTTCCTGCTTTTTTTGCTGCTTCAAAATGTAATTCGGGATGGAGTATTCGTTGCCTTCCTCGAACACGACCTTTTCCGGCGGCGTTTCCAGTTCTTCCAGGTGGTCGATGTAATACATCATCCGCTCCACCAGCTTGGCCCATTCCCTTCCGGCGCAGATGCGTTCGTCGGCGGTAAAGCCCGCGGGCAGCCAGCGCTTGCGCTTCACCGTGCCGTCGGGCCCCACCTGGGTTTCCCGCTGGATGGTCCCCATGGACACGAACAGCGACGTGGTGCCGAAATTGTAGATGTGATGGTTCACGGCGGGCATCCCGATAGACGCCATCTGGGTAAAGAACATGGTGGTATGGAAGGGTGAGGCGTCCAGGATATACTTGGGCAGGATGCCGTAGCGGTCGGTGATGCGGGCGATGGCCACCACAATATTGGCCAGGATGGGGTTGAGCAAAAGCTTGGCCACCTTCATGGTGGAGTTGTCGGCTTCCTCCCGGCGGTTCTGCTCGATGGCGGCGCTGACGCGGTCAGCCACGTCGTAAATGGTGTCGCGGGGGTCGAAATAGCACTTCACCGTGTTTTCCTCGATCTTCTCGGGATCGCCGGTGTCCTTGAGCAGCGCGAAGGAAATGGTCAATTGCGTACGGGCGTAAAGCCGCTTGTTCACCACGAACCGGTTGATTTCCGGAATCTGGGAAACAGCCCGCACGAACGCCGCGAAAATGATTTCCATGAACGTAAACTTGTGGCCCTTGTTGCCCTGCTCCACGATATAGCGGGCCATTTTTTCATAGTCCAACTTGTAATTGGACATCACCTGCGCGTCGCACCGCATGGGCATCAGATAAGGAGTCAGGGCGATAATGGGATCGATTTCCCGCAGCACACGCCCGTCCGCACGCCGTCCAAACATTGAAATCCCCTCCGGTTTAAGCAAATTCCATGATCGTACGTTTCATTATAAAATGTTTTTTTCTGTCCGTCAATGGAAAAAACGCCGCGCCGCAAAAAGCGATCACAGGGACGCAGTTTTTGTTCTTTACATCAGCCTGAGTTTTTGGTATCATTTAACTTGAATGAATCCGCGGCCGCAAGCCGCTGATAGAAAGGAAGCGGACGCATGAATATCGGGATTCGGCTGCATGACACCGCGCCGGGCACGCTGTCGGAGCGGCTGGGCTTTGCGAAGGCCCAGGGCTTTTTCTGCGCGCATCTGGCGATGAGCAAGGCCATTGACGGCTTTTCCATGCAGGACGCGCCGAGGCTGCTGACGGAGGAACTGGCGGCGGAGGTCAAGGGCGCGTTTGCGGCGCAGCAGATGGAATGCGCTGTGCTGGGGTGTTATCTGAATCTGGCCAACCCCAACGAGGAAGAGCGGGCCAAGACCCAGGAAATATATAAAGCCCACCTGCGTTTCGGCAAGCTGATCGGGGCCAAGGTGGTGGGGTCTGAAACCTACGCGCTCAAAACCACCGCGTTTTCCGACGGCCCGGCGACCCAGTCCGAGGAAGCGTTCCAGCTGTTTATGAAAGCGTTCCGGCCTGTGGTGAAGTGGGCGGCGGAATACGACGAGGTCATGGCCATCGAGCCGGTATGCACCCACATCATTTCCACCCCTGAGCGGGCGGAGCGGATGTTGGAGGAAGCGCACTCCGACCATGTGAAGATCATCCTGGACGCGGTGAACCTGGTCAGCAACGGCACGGTGGATCAGGCGGAAAGCATCATCCGGGAGGCGGTGCGCCGCCTGGGCGATCAGGTGCGGGTGCTGCACATGAAGGACTTCGCCGTGAACCCGGACAAGCCCCTGAACGAGCAGGTGGACTTCCGCCCCTGCGGCATGGGCACCATGTATTACGGCGATTTGCTGCCGCTGGCGAAAAAATATGATCTGCCCATGACCCTGGAAAACACCGAGCCTCTGAACGCCGAAGCTGCGAGACTGTATCTGGAACAATTGGGAATGAAAATATAAAGGGGACGAGAAATATGAATCGTGAAGAAGCCCGGAAACGCGCCCGCGCGCTGGTGGATCAAATGACGCTGGAGGAAGCCGCGTCCCAGATGAGCTATCAGGCCCCCGCCATCGAACGGCTGGGCGTGCCTGCCTATAACTGGTGGAACGAAGCGCTGCACGGCGTGGCCCGGGCGGGCATGGCCACCATGTATCCACAGGCCATCGGCATGGCCGCCACCTTCGACCCCAAGCTGGTGGAGGAGCTGGGCGACGTAAGCGCCACTGAGGGCCGCGCCAAGTACAACGCCGCTTCCCGTCACGGCGACCGGGACATTTACAAGGGCCTCACCTTCTGGAGCCCCAACATCAACATTTTCCGCGACCCCCGCTGGGGCCGCGGCCAGGAGACCTTCGGCGAGGACCCCACCCTCACCGGCGAAATCGGCGCGGCTTACGTGCGCGGCCTGCAGGGCAAGGGCGAAGTCATGAAAGCCTCCGCCTGCGCCAAGCACTTCGCCGTCCATTCCGGCCCCGAAGACCTGCGCCATGAGTTTGACGCCATCGCCAGCAAAAAGGATATGGAGGAAACCTACCTGCCCGCCTTCAAAAAGCTGGTGAAGGAAGCGAAGGTCGAGTCCGTCATGGGCGCGTACAACCGCACCAACGGCGAGCCCTGCTGCGCCAACAGCGACCTGATGCAGCACCTCAAGGACTGGGGCTTTGAGGGCCATTTTGTGTCCGACTGTTGGGCCATCCGGGATTTCCACGAAGGCCACCACGTCACCGACAATCCCGTGGACTCCGCCGCCATGGCGGTCAACGCGGGCTGCGACCTGAACTGCGGCTGCACCTATGAAAAGCTGATCGCCGCCGTGATGGCGGGCAAGGTGAAGGAAGAAACCGTGCGGGAATGCGCCGTGCGTCTGTTCACCACCCGGTACATGCTGGGCATCATGGGCGAGGGCAGCGAATACGACGATATTCCCTACACCGTGGTGGAGTGCGACGCGCACCAGCGCAAGGCCGACGAAGCGGCGCGCAAGGGCTGCGTGCTGCTGAAAAACAACGGCGTGCTGCCGCTGGACGAAAACAAGATCAAGACCCTGGGCGTCATCGGCCCCAACGCCGACGCCATTTCCTCCCTGGTGGGCAACTACCACGGCACCTCCTCCCATTACATCACCATCCAGCGCGGATTGCAGGAAGCGCTGAAAGGCAAGGCCCGGGTGCTGTGCTCCGAAGGGTGTCATTTGTACCGCGACAAGATGAGCGGCCTGGCCCAGGAGCCCGACGACCGCATGAGCGAAGCCCTGACCGTGGCGGAGAACAGCGACGCCGTGGTGCTGGTGGTGGGCCTGGACGAAACGCTGGAGGGCGAGCAGGGCGACACCGGCAATCCCTTCGGCTCCGCCGACAAAATCGACCTGCTGCTGCCCGCGTCCCAGCGCCGACTGATGAACGAAGTGCTGAAAGTGGGCAAGCCCACGATCATTGTGCTCACCGCCGGCAGCGCTATCGACCTGAAAGAAGCTGGCGACCTGGCTGACGCCGTGCTGGTGGCCTGGTATCCCGGCGCTCAGGGCGGCCGGGCCGTGGCCGATTTGCTGCTGGGCCACGCTTCCCCCTCCGGCAAGCTGCCCGTCACCTTCTACTATAACGAGCAGCTGGAGGAAATGCCCGCCTTCACCGACTACGCCCTGAAAGGCCGCACCTACCGCTACTTCCCCGGCAAGCCCCTGTATCCCTTCGGCTACGGCCTGACCTACGGCGACGTGTACGTGAAGGGCGCGACCGCGCAAATGAAGGACGGGCAATGCCTGGTGGACGTGATCGTGTGCAACGATGGAAAGGTCAGCACGGACGACGTGGTGCAGATTTACTGCCAGAACGAGGGCAGCGAAAACGCGCCGCTGAATCCGCGCCTGGTGGCGTTCCAGCGCGTGAGCGTGCCCGCCGGGACCTGCAAAGCCTTGACCATTTCCATCAGCCCCGAAGCCTTCCAGGTGGTCAACGACAACGGCGAACGCATCAATGAGGGAAAGATCGTCCTCTACGCCGCCATGGGCCAGCCGGACAAGCGCACCGAGGAACTGACCGGACATAAGGCGGTCAAGCTGGAACTGAATAACTGAGCTAAAAACGGAGTATCGTGAAAGCGGTGCTCCGTTTTTTCGGATCAATCAGTTTTATTAGATACTATAAAACCAATCCCTTCCCCATTTCAAGTATGAAAAGTCCATACCCTTTACCGGAAAATGACTTGACACGCGGGGCTTTGCCCATGTATTATATGGGAAAAGATGATTTTGTCCGCGGAGGGATGCGAAGATGGAAGAAAAGGCAATCCTGGAAAAGATGCGGAACGGGGACGACCAGGTGAAGGACGCAGCGCTGAAAGAAATGCGGCGGTTGAAGGACGCTGGCCTGTCGGACGATCCCCGGAAAATGCAGGAGGAGCTGCCCTTCCTGGCGGCCTGCGACACGCGCTTCGGGGACAAGCAGACCTACAAAATGATTTCGCGGCATTGCGCGCAGTTCCGTGAACAGTATTTTGACCGTAAAACGGGCCTGTATTGCGTGCCGGGCTGCGACGAGGCGGAAGGGCTGGTGCTGAAAACGCTGGCCGATACCGTCGAACAGATGGATATCCAGCTTTATGAGCATTACCGCGCTTTGGCCGACATGTTTTTAGAAGCGGCGCGGGGACTGATTTCCAGCGGAAGCAAGCCGGACGCCGCGGCGATAGACGCTCTGTTCAAAGGCGTGCGGCTGGGCTTGCTGGACGATGAAAAATATCTGCCCATTGCGCAGAAGATGCGGGAAGCGGCATGCGGGGAGGTGGACAAGCCATGAAATGCCTGTTTGTTTCCGCCCGGAGCTGCACGGTGTTATTGGACGCGCAGGGCGATTATTACGCCAAATCACCCCGGATATTAAAGCTGAACGGCGAAGCGCTGCCCGAGGAAAACCGGTCGGTGGCCTCCCTGTACGGCCTTTGGCCCGACACGGAATATACGCTGGAAAGTTATCTCAATGGTGAAAAGGAAGATGAAATCACCTTCCGCACGGAAAAGGAAACCGTGTCCCTGAATGTACGCCGCTTCGGCGCGAAGGGCGACAAGACCCACGACGACACCGCCGCGATCCAGACCGCCATCCTGTCCTGCCCCGCGGGCGGACGGGTGCTGATTCCAGAAGGGGATTACCTGACCGGCCCGCTGTTTTTAAAGAGCCATATCACCGTGGAATTCAAGCCCGGCGCGGCGCTGTACCTGAAAACGGACCGGGAGCAGTTTCCCATCCTGCCCGGCATGACCCGCACCACGGATGAAGAAGGGGAATATCTGCTGGGCTCCTGGGAGGGCAACCCCCTGGATTCCTTCGCGTCCTTCATCACCGGCATCGGCGTGGAGGACGTGAAGCTGATCGGCCCCGGCGTCCTGGACGGCCAGGGCAATGTGGGCGACTGGTGGGTGAACCCCAAGGTGAAGCGTATCGCCTACCGGCCCCGGATGTTTTATTTAAAGGATTGCAGGGACATCACCATGCAGGGCGTCACCGTGCGCAACAGCCCGGCCTGGAACCTGCATCCCACCTTCTCCGAAAATCTGTCCTTCCTGAATGTGCGCATCGAAGCGCCTGCGGTCAGCCCCAACACCGACGGATTTGACCCGGAAAGCTGCAAGTATGTGCGGATGTACGGCACCGTCTTTTCCGTGGGCGACGACTGCATTGCCCTCAAGGCCGGGAAGATTTACACCGGCATGAAGTACCATACCCCCTGCGAGGACATTGAAATCGCCTGGTGCTGTATGCTGGACGGCCACGGCGGCGTGACCGTGGGCAGCGAAATGGCGGGCGGCGTGAAGCATGTGCATATCCACCACTGCTACATGCGGGGCAACGACCGGGGCCTGCGCGTCAAGACCCGCCGGGGCCGCGGCAAGTACGCCGTGATCGATGACATTGTGTTTTCCGACGTGCGCATGGAGGGTGTGCGCTGCCCCATGGTGGTAAACGCCATGTACTTCTGCGACCCGGACGGCCGCACGGAATACGTGCAGAGCCGGGAGCCCCAGCCCGTGGATGACACCACGCCCACCGTAGGCGGCATCCGCTTTGAGCGGGTGAACGCGGAGGGCGTCGAAGCCTGCGCGGGCTACATCCTGGGCCTGCCGGAACGCCCAGTGCAGAGCATTACATTGAAGGACTGCCATTTTACCTTCAACCCCAACGGAAAAGCCATGGTCCCCGCCATGGCCGCCAACGTGGAGGAATGCCTGAACCGCGGTCTGATCGCTTATTACGTGGATCAGCTGACGCTGGACAACGTGACCATGGAAGGGGTCAAGGGGGAAAGGGTCACAGCCACAGAAGTAAAAACGATTTTTGATGGAGAGGAATAAGAGAGTACAGAGTTCAGAGTGCAGAGTACAGATAATATAGCTCATATCATGCGATGCGGATATTGATAAAGTAAATAAAACTGAACTCTGAACTCTGTACTCTGCACTCTCCCTATACAACCCTGCTGCAAATCATCATTCAAATAAAGGGAGGAAACCGCTATGGACATTCGTTATTCCTGCAACCAGCGCGATTTCAAGCGCTACACCACCGAGGAAACCCGCAAGGAGTTCCTGATCGAGACCCTGTTCGTGGACGACACCGTGCAGGCTGTGTACAGCCATGTGGACCGCATGGTCACCATGGGTATTAAGCCCGTGCACGAAAAGGTGAGCATCGACAAGGGCATCGACATCTGGCACAACTTCGGCACCGAATACTTCCTGGAGCGCCGAGAATGTGGCATGTTCAACGTGGGCGGCGCGGGCAAAGTGACTGTGGACGGCACGGTGTACGCTCTGGGCTACAAGGACTGCCTGTACATCACCAAGGGCGCGAAGGAAGTGTACTTTGAAAGCGACGACGCGGCCTGCCCCGCCAAGTTCTATCTCGTCTCCGCTCCCGCCCATTGCAGCTATGAAAACAAGCTGATCAAGATCGCCGACGCCGCCAAGAAGCCCCTGGGCGCGCTGGAAACCAGCAACAAGCGCACCATCAACCAGTTCATCCATCCCTCCGTTTTAAAGACCTGCCAGCTTTCCATGGGCATGACCGTGCTGGAGCCCGGCTCCGTGTGGAACACCATGCCCGCCCATACTCACGAGCGCCGCATGGAGGTGTACTTCTACTTTGAAGTGCCGGAAAACAACGTGGTCTTCCACATGATGGGCGAAGGCAATGAAACCCGCCACATCGTGATGCAGAACGAGCAGGCCGTCATTTCTCCCTCCTGGAGCATCCATGCCGGCGCGGGCACCAGCAACTATACCTTCATCTGGGCCATGGGCGGCGAGAACCAGGCCTTCGACGATATGGACAATATTCCTACCACGGAGCTCAGATAAATTTCGCCTGAGAGAGGAACGAGTGTACAGAGTGCAGAGTGCAGAGTACAGATTATTCAGTTTGTTGAAAGGCTTCAAACTAAGGCGCATTCACAAAATAATCTGAACTCTGAACTCTGAACTCTGAACTCTTTCCTCCGATGATAAAAATCCGTTTGGGTTAAATGAAAAGGAGGAAATTCCAATGGACATGAACGCTTTCAGCCTGCAAGGCAAAATCGCCTGGATCACCGGCGCTTCCTACGGCATCGGCTTCGCCATCGCCGAAGCCTACGCTTCCGCGGGAGCCACCATCGTCTTTAACGACATCAACCAGGATCTGGTGAACAAGGGCCTGGCCGCTTACGAAGAAAAGGGTATCAAGGCCCATGGCTACGTCTGCGACGTGACCAACGAAGAAGCGGTACAGGAGCTGGTCAAGAAGATCGAAGCCGAAGTCGGCGTGGTGGACATTCTGGTCAACAACGCCGGCATCATCCGCCGCATCCCCATGATCGAAATGAGCGCCGCGGACTTCCGCAAGGTCATCGACGTGGACCTGAACGCGCCCTTCATCTGCGCCAAGGCCGTCATTCCCGCCATGATCAAGAAGGGCCACGGCAAGATCATCAACATCTGCTCCATGATGAGCGAGCTGGGCCGCGAAACGGTCAGCGCTTACGCCGCGGCCAAGGGCGGCCTCAAGATGCTCACCCGGAACATCTGCTCCGAATACGGCGAGCACAACATCCAGTGCAACGGCATTGGCCCCGGCTACATCGCCACCCCCCAGACCGCGCCCCTGCGTGAGCGTCAGCCCGACGGCAGCCGCCATCCCTTCGATCAGTTCATCATCGCCAAGACCCCCGCTGCCCGCTGGGGCAACCCGGAGGACCTGCAAGGCCCCGCCGTGTTCCTGGCCTCCGACGCTTCCAACTTCGTCAACGGCCACATCCTGTATGTGGACGGCGGCATCCTGGCCTACATCGGCAAGCAGCCGTAATACCTGTTTTCAAGCAAAAAGGTCATGCCGGGATTCCGGTATGGCCTTTTCGTTTGCCCAAAAGCAAAACGGGGACGGCTTGCGCCGTCCCCGTAAAAGGTTTCTATGGATTACGCCCAGGGATTCTCGGTGGGGTAGGGCAGGCACTTGGGCTGGTTCCAGGCAATGTCCTTCACGCCCAGGAACTTGAACACCTCGAACAGAGCCTTGCCGAAGTGACCGAAGGCCACGGCGCCGTGGTGCGGATAGCGCTTCTGGATCAGCACGTGGCGGTAGAAGCGGCCCATTTCCTTGATGGCGAACACGCCGATGCCGCCGAAGGAGGTGGTGGCCACGGGCAGCACTTCGCCCTCAGCGATGTAGGAGCGCAGGTCGCCGTTGCTGTCGCACTGGAGGCGGTAGAAGGTGATTTCGCCGGGAGCGATGTCGCCTTCCAGGGTGCCGCGGGTGAAGTCCGGGTCGCTGCCGGCGGGCTCCAGCAGGCGGTGCTGGATCAGCTGGTATTTCACAGCGCGGTCGGCGCACATCTTGCAGGAGGGGGTGTTGCCGCAGTGGAAGCCCATGAAGGTGTCGGTGAGCACGTAATCGAACTTGCCCTTGATCTGGCTTTCCCACATCTGGGCGGGCACGGAGTTGTTGATGTCCAGCAGGGTCACGGCGTCGTCGGACACGCAAGCGCCGATGTATTCGGAGAGCGCGCCGTAGATGTCCACTTCGCAGCTGACCGGGATGCCCCGGCTGGCCAGGCGGCTGTTCACATAGCAGGGCTCAAAGCCGAACTGCTCGGGGAAGGCGGGCCAGCACTTGTCGGCAAACGCCACATACTTGCGGGCGCCCTTGTGCTGCTCGGCCCAATCCAGCAGGGTCAGTTCAAACTGGGCCATGCGCTCCAGCATTTCGGCGTAGTACTTGCCTTCGCCCATTTCCTTGGCCATGTCTTCCATGACGGCGGGAATGCGCTTGTCGCCCGCGTGGGCCTTGTAGCTGACCAGCAGGTCCAGCTCGCTGTTTTCTTCGATTTCCACGCCGATTTCATACAGGCCCTTGATGGGGGCGTTGCAGGCGAAGAAGTCCTGGGGACGGGGCCCGAAGGTGATGATCTTGAGGTTCTTGACGCCGATGATGGCGCGGGCAACAGGCACGAAATCGCAAATCATCTTGGCGATGTCGTCGGCGGTGCCCACGGGATATTCGGGGATGTAGCCCTGCAGGTGGCGCATGCCCAGGTTGTAGGAGCAGTTCAGCATGCCGCAGTAGGCGTCGCCGCGGCCGTTGATCAGGTCGCCGTCGCCTTCGGCCGCCGCCACGAACATACAGGGGCCGTCAAAGTTCTTGGCGATCAGGGTTTCGGGGGTCTCGGGGCCAAAGTTGCCCAGGAACACCACCAGGGCGTTGCACTCCGCGGCCTTCACGTCGGCGACGGCTTTGAGCATGTCGGCTTCGTTCTCAACCGTCACGGGGCATTCGTACAGCTCACCCTTGTAAGCCTTCTTGATGGCTTCGCGGCGGGCGATGGACAGGCCGATGGGGAAACAGTCACGGGATACGGCGATGATACCAAGCTTTACTTCGGGGATGTTGGCAGACATTTTCTTCTCCTCCACTTTCTTTTTGTAGGTTTTAACAATGGAAAGGCACATCGTTTTTGATGTCGATGTTTTCGCCCTTCAATCCAACGTAAGCGCCGTCGGCGGCTTCGCTGCTTTCGGGATGAGCCAGCAGCCACTTGTTCCGGGCCCAGAGGGATTTGTCCAGCGTGTTCCTGCCCTTGCCGGGGCGGTAGTCGGTGTTGGTGTTCAGGGGCAGCGCCACCAGCACGCGGAAGCCCTTGGCGGGGTCGGCGTGGCAGGGAGCATAATGCAGGGTTGTAGCGTACACTTCCACCAGCACGCCCTTGGGCACGAAGAAGGCCTTCACCTTGGCGGTGTCCAGCACGTCGTTTTCGATCTCGCCCTGCTTGGCAATCAGCAGGATGAAGTCCTCGGTGCCCAGGTTGAATTCGCTGTCCCGGTGATATTCCAGGCAGTTGAGCTTCGTGTTGTGGC
Organism: uncultured Eubacteriales bacterium; assembly: GCA_900320085.1. Taxonomy (GTDB): domain Bacteria; phylum Bacillota; class Clostridia; order Christensenellales; family Aristaeellaceae; genus RUG563. Next base: position 22,372 of record ONRC01000007.1, on the reverse strand, counting down.
CGTTGCAGCAGCCCAGCTGGAAGGGCATGCCGCCGTACAGCGCTTCGCCGAATTCCTCCGCGCCGGGCACAGCGTGGAGCGAATCCACCTTGGGAAAGTACACCACGCCGTCAGGGCAGGGGGTGGTTTCTTCCAAAGCCTTCAGAATGCCCTTCACGTCATAGCCTTCCACGATGCGGCCATAGGGGGCGAAGGAGGGGTCGGATACAGGCAGGATCTTCATAAGAATTACCTCCATCAATTGAGGGAGGAGGTAGGAAGTAGGAGGTAGGAGGTTTTATATCGTCGTACAAAAACGCAAATCCAAATACTTGTAAAAGCGAAGCGCTATAAAAACCTCCTACCTCCTACCTCCTACTTCCTACCTTATATTATTTCAGGTTGGCAAGCGTGTGGAACTCGTCCTTTAAGTCCAGATAAATCTTCTGGTACAGTTCAAAATAGGGCTCGTAGGCCGCGTGGCGTTCCGCGCTGGGCAGGAGAGGTTCGCTCTCCTTGAGCAGCTCGGCGCAGGCGGAGGGCACATCCTTGTAGATACCCGCTCCGACGCCCGCCAGGATGGCCGCGCCAAGGGCCGGACCTTCGGTGTTCTGCAAGGTGCTGACGGGCATGTTGTACATGTCCGCCATCATCTGCCGCCAGAAGGGGCTCTTGGCGCCGCCGCCGCAGGCCAGCATGGCTTCTGGGGCCACGTGCATGCCCCGCAGCACGTTCAGGTTGTGCCACTGGGAGTACATGACGCCCTCCATCACGGCGCGGACAATGTCCTTCTTGGTGTGCATGGCGGAAAGGCCAAACAGCACGCCGCGGCTTTCGGGGTCCAGGATGGGGCTGCGCTCGCCCATCAGATAGGGCAGGTAGATCAGCCGGTTCGCGCCGATGGGGCTGCGGGCGGCTTCCTGGTTCATGAGCACATAGGAGTCGGTGCCCATTTCCCTGGCGACCTCGATTTCCGCCTGGAAGAAGGTATCCCGGCACCATTTCAGGCTCATGCCCGCGGCCAGGCCCACGCCCATGACGATGTACTGCCCCGGCACGGCGGCGCAGAAGGTGTGCACCCGGCCCGCGGGGTCGATCTGCACAGAATTGGAATGGGCGAACACCACGCCGGATGTACCGATGGTGGTGAAGGCTTTGCCTTCCACCACGACGCCGGTGCCGATAGCAGCGGCCATGTTATCGCCAGCGCCCGCGGCCACGGGCATGCCCACGGGCAGCCCGGTCAGGCGGGAGGCTTCCTCGGTGATATGGCCCGCCACGTCAGAGCTTTCCACGAGCGGCGGCAGCATGTCCATGGGAATCCCGGTCTTTTCGCAGATTTCCTTACTCCAGCAGCGATGTGGCACATCCAGCAGGTTGGTGCCGGAGGCGTCGCTCATATCCATATGATATTCGCCGGTGAGCTTCAAACGCACATAATCCTTGGGCAGTTGGATGTGGCGGGCCTTGGCCCAGATGTCGGGCTCATGCTCCCGCACCCACAGCACCTTGCCGGCGGTAAAGCCCGTCAGCGCGGGGTTGGCGGCGATCTGGATCAGCCGTTCCCGGCCGCCCACCAGGCGGGTAAACTCGTCGCAGCTTTCGATCGTGCGGTTATCGCACCAGATGATGGAGCGGCCCAGGGCGTTGCCGTTTTCGTCCGTCAGCACCAGACCGTGCATCTGCCCGGACAGGGACAGACCCGCAATGTCCTTCGGATTGACCCGGCTCTTGTCAATGACCGCCTTGATGGTGGTCATCGCGGCTTTCCACCAGTCCTCCGGGTCCTGCTCCGCCCAGCCGTTGTGGGGCTGATACATCGGATACTCCACCAGCGCGGAGGCGATTTCCTTGCCGTGCACGTCGAACAATACGGTCTTCGTGCCCGAGGTGCCTAAATCCACACCAATCAAATATTGCAAATTCATCCTTCTCCCTTCGTTCAAATTGTATGGGGAATGATTTGCTTCTATTGTAGTCGAAATGCAGAAAAAATGCAAGGAATTTACATAACATTTTCTGCGTTCTTTCCCGCAAAATTTGCGCCGCTCGCTTTTTTGCTTGACGGGAAAAAGGAACATGGTATAATTTTTATGGGACAAAACACCACGAAAGAATGAAAGGGCACTTTAAGTCACTTGCGTTTTAGAGTACAGAGTTCAGAGTGCAGATATATATGCTGTGCGCTTTGAAATAGCCGGACAAACAATTATCAATCAACCTGCATTGTCATCCCGAGCGAAGGCGAGCCAGCGGCGAGCCGAAGTCGAGGGACCTGAGAGCTGGGTATCCTATTGCTTGGGTCTTTATGCTTCTCTCAGGTCCCTCCACTCCGCTGCGGCTCTCGCCTCCGCTTCGGTCGGGATGACAAAAAACGTTCGCAGGAATAGTTTCTTGTTCAAGGTGCTTGATGGAATCATGATCAACCTGCACTCTGTACTCTAAACGCAAGTGATTAAAAGCGTCCATGAACTATTGATTCACGAAAGGAAGGAACCGCCATGCCTGCTTTTGACAAAATGTCCTTAACGGAACTGGTTCGTCCCGAGGGCTGGGACTGCGCCTGCGGGAAGCACCACGCCTGCCCGATGGACTACTTGAAAATCGGCCCCGGCGCGATTCGGGAAACCGCCGCCATGGTGAAGGCCATGGGCAGTGAAAAGCCCTTCATCGTCTGCGACCAGAACACCTATGAAGCCGCCGGGAAGCAAGTGGAAGAGCTGCTGACGGCGGCGGGCATTCCCCATGTGCTTTATATCATCCCCTGCGCCGGGCAGAAAATCGCCCCGGCGGAATGGGAGGTGGGCAGCGTGGTGATGCACTACGACCCCTCCTGCGATCTGATCCTGGGCGTGGGCAGCGGCGTGGTGAACGACATCTGCAAGGTGGTCGGCAACGCGCTGGGCAAAAAGAGCGCCATCATCGGCACCGCCCCGTCCATGGACGGCTTCGCCTCCAACTCCTCCGCCATGGAAATCAACCATGTGAAAATGACCCTGTTCAACCGCGCGCCCATGGGCATCCTGCTGGACACCGACATTCTGGCCAAAGCCCCCATGCGGATGCTGTGGGCGGGCCTGGGCGACATGGCAGCCAAGTACATCGCCCTGTGCGAATGGCGCATGAGCAACATCGTCACCGGCGAATACTACTGCGAGGACGTGGCCGCGCTCATGCGGACCGCGCTGAAAAAGGTGGTGGACGCGGCGGCGGGCATCCCCGGCCGCGACCCGCAGGCCATCCAGGCCATTGCCGAAGGACTGATCATTTCCGGCATCGCCATGGCTTACGCCGAGATTTCCCGCCCCGCCTCCGGACTGGAGCACTATTTCTCCCACATGTGGGAAATGATGGCGCTGGAACGGAACCAGCCCTATGACCTGCACGGCATCCAGGTGGGCATCGGCACGGTGCTGACCATGAAGCTGTACCGCAAGTTCCGTCAGATTCAGCCCAGCCGCGAGCAGGCGAAGGCCTACTGGGACGCCATGACCCCTGAAAAGTGGGAAGCGCAGATTCGCCGCATCTTTGGCAAGACCGCCCCGGAAATCATCGAGATGGAGCGCAAGGGCAAAAAGAACGACCCCGCCGCCCACGAAGAACGGCTGAACCGCATCATGGACCATTGGGACGGCATCCTGGCCGCGGTGAACGAGGAGCTTCCCGACGAAGCCCAGCTTCGCGCATTGCTGGAAAACACCGGCATGCCCGTAAAGCCTTCCCAGATCCATATTTCTGTGGACGACACCGTGAACGCCTTCATCGGCGCGCGGGACGCCCGGATGAAGTACATGTCCTGCTCCGTGCTGTGGGATCTGGGGCTGACGGATGTGTTCGCTGACTATTTGCGCCAGGTGGCGGAGGAGTAAAAGAAAGTGAGCCTAAAAAGCTAAATGAAGTATATGCAAAAAGAAACCTGCCAAAAGCCTTCCCCTCAAGGGGAAGCCTTTTGGAACCGTTCTTCCAACTTCTGTTATGGATTTAAAGCCTCCTTGTAATAAACGATTGAATGATGAAAACGATCGCCATTATCCACAACGATTACGAGACCAAGTTCGGCGTGCCCCGGCAGAGCGGGCTGGTGACGGCGGCGGTATCGCGGATCGTGTTTGAGCCGGAATACCGAAACCCGGACGCGCTGCGGGGGCTGGAGGACTTTTCCCACCTCTGGCTCATCTGGGAATTTTCCGAGGCGAAGCGGGACGGTTGGTCGCCCACGGTGCGCCCGCCGCGCTTAGGCGGCAACACGCGGATGGGCGTGTTTGCCACGCGCTCTCCCTTCCGGCCCAATCCCCTCGGGCTCAGCTGCGTAAAGATCGAGCGAATTGAACTGCATACCGACGAAGGTCCGGTGATTTTTGTCTCCGGGGCTGACCTGATGAACGGCACGCCGATCTATGATATCAAACCTTACCTTCCCTATACAGACTGTCACCCCGAGGCCAGCGGCGGCTTTGCCGAAGCGGTGCGCAGAAAGCGCCTGAGGGTGGATTGCCCGCCCGAGCTGCTTTTGCAGATTCCCGAGCCCCACCGCGCCGCCGTGCTGGAGATTCTGTCCCAGGACCCCCGCCCCTCCTACCAACACGATCCGAACCGCGTTTACGGCATGGCCTACGCGGGAATGGACGTGCGCTTTTCGGTAGACGGCGAGCGCCTGATCGTGCGGGAGATACGAAAGTCATAAGAAAAAAGCGAGGAGAACCAGGAAAAGAAAAAAATGAAAAGGGGAAAAGGCGTCATACTCTGGCAGATTAAGGTTGCTTACACCAAATCAAACAAGAGGAGATGCCCGCAGCCGTGCCAACCCAGAGAGAAAAACAAGCAGGATAAATTCGACTGTCTGTATTGCGGGAGAAGACGGGCAGCGCTTGTTCATACGAATCTCGTAACCAACAAATCAAGCGGTCCGCCAGAACCAAGAAAGGAAGTCATGCGTAGGATTTCAGACTGACCTTTCCGGGAAAGCTCATTCGCCCAAAATGAAAAAACGGAGGAGATACGCATGAAGCACACGAATCAATACCGGCTGATATTCTGTATTCTCATTTTGTCACTGCTCGCCTGCTGCTCAGCCAATGCGGCTGTCGATTATCTGAAAAAATATCAATCCGCACTGTCTCCCGAAGCAATTCAGGCTGCCCGCGAAATGGTGCCGATGGAAACAATGGACGGCAGCAAGCTGGAGATTTATCGCTTCGGCTATGCCGCCGGGTATGACGCTGCGCTGGGGCATTCGTCTGACAGCCGGTTGATTCTCACCGCAATGTCCTCTGCCCCTGACCGGGAAGGGCCGGTACAGCCGGAAGTAAAGACATATATTTTGAACAAGAACACAAGGAGATTCCATGATCCTTCCTGTTCCTCCGTCAGCAAGATGTCGGAAAAGAACAAGGTCCCTTTCACCGGCACAAGAATGGAAGTGATCAATCGGGGGTATGCTCCGTGCCAGAAATGCAATCCTTAAAAAAGGGATGCCATGGGTGAAAAGGAAATGATGTACATGAAAAATAGGCTGTCAGCGACGATATGCTTCCTTGCCGTCATGACTGTGCTGCTGTTTCAGCCAGGGTCAGCCGCCGCGGAGTACAGCTTTTCCAGCGACGCCGACGCGGTGGAGCGGGCGGCGGATTCCGTATTCATGCTGGAAGTCTATGACGCACGCAATAACCAAATCGCGGTAGGCAGCGGCTTCGTCATTTTTCAGCCCGATCTGATGGCGACCAATTATCATGTGATCGAGGACGGAGCCTATATCGTTGCCGTGGGGGACGACATGGACCAGTATATCATGGAGGAAGTCTGTGTCGCCAATAAAAAGCTGGATTTGGCCATTCTGCGCTTTTCCCCCGCAAAGGCCATCGTGCCTTTGCCCTATGACGCATCTGACAACTTAAAGCGTTCCCAGACCGTGGTGACCATCGGCAGCCCGGCCGGATTAAAAAACACCGTATCCCTGGGAAATATCAGCGCATTCTTTGAGCAGGACAGCAAGAACTGGATTCAGTTCACCGCCCCGATTTCTTCCGGCAGCAGCGGCGGCGTGCTGCTGAATGATCAGGGAAAGGTCATCGGGATTACGACGGCCACCTACGCCACCGCCCAAAACGTGAATCTGGCGGTGCGGGTTTCGACCTTGGTTGATTTATACAATCAGTGGGACGGCCACTCCGTCCGAAGGCTCAGCCAGGTCACAGGCCATAGCAGCGGTTCTTTCGCCGCTTCGTCAGTCCCGATGCAATCAACGGGAAAAGTGTGGATCACCAAAAGCGGGAAAAAATATCACAATAATCCAACCTGCTCGAAAATGAAATCGCCCGTGGAAATTGATCTGCTGGAAGCGATCGAAAACGGTTATGAGCCCTGCGGGAAGTGCTATAAATAACCCGGCGGACGCCCCCGCCCCTTGCATAGGATTGGCTGCGCCATCCCGAGGCTTTGTTCTGTGGATCAATGACCGGCCGAGGCGGCTAACAGGCTTTCCACCTGCGCCCGCTTTTCATGCAGTACGCAGCCGCTGGGATGATCCTCCAGCAGAACGCCTTCCTGCTGCAAGGCCAGAAACAGGGGGGATTTCAGGGCGTCGCGCAGGGAGGCGTCCCGCACGTTGATATCGGAATAGGGGGAGAAGGGGCAGGGCTCCGCGCCGCCGTGGCTGTTGATATGGAAGAAGCCCCGGCCCGCCGCTACGCAGCCGCCGGAGGATTTTTCATCCCCGGGGAAGGCGATGTACACCATTTCAGGATGCTCCTGCCGCAGGCGCATGATTTCGCTGTGCAGGTATTCCCGCTCTTCTTCGCCGGGGGCCAGCTCCTGGCTTTCCTCCGTGACCGGCACGAACTCCACAAAGATCACGGCTTTGCAGCCCCGGTCGGACAGACTTTGCAGGAAGGCGCGGGCGGAAACCTCCTTCAGGTTTTCCGTGGTCACGGTGACGGACGCGCCGAAGATCAGCCCGCGCCGATACAGCTCGTCCATGTTGGCGATCAGCTTGTCATAGATGCCGCTGCCCCGCCGGGCGTCGGTGATTTCCCGTTCGCCCTCGATGCTCATGATGGGCAAAAGATTGCGGCATTTGTCAAACAGGGCAAAGTATTCTTCATCCATGAAGGTGCCGTTGGTGAAGATGGGGAAAAGGATATTGGGCTTTTTGCCCGCCGCTTCGATGATGTCCTGCCGCAGCATGGGTTCGCCGCCGACCAGCAGGATAAAGCTGACGCCCAGCTCGTCCGCCTCGTCAAAGATGCGCAGCCATTCTTCGCTGGTCAATTGCTTCACCGGGGCCGCGTCCACCGTGGCATGGTTGCAGCGGGAATAGCAGCCCGCGCAGTGCAGGTTGCATTGGCTGGTGATGCTGGCGATGAGGAACGGGGGAATATGCTCCCCAGCGTCCTCGGCCTTGCGGCGTATTTTGCTGGCGGCTTTGCTGGCCGCGGCGAACCTGGCCATAAACACGCTTTCCTTGGGGTTTTTCAGGGTCGCCTTGATGGCTTCCTTCACCACCCGCTCCACGCCATGGGTCATATATTCCTGAATATCAAATGCTTTTTCATTCATATACTTTTTTCTCACCTTTGCCTGAATTCACAGCAGAGCGCTTTGCCAAACGGACTTCCTTCGCTGTGTCATACTGTTAGCGTTCGAAAAGAGAATCAATAAAAAATGCCTCATGAAGCACCATGAGGCATTTGTAGATTGAATTAAAATACACGGATTAGAACTGGCCGTCGTAGTATTCAATGCCAACGATCTTGCCGCTGCGGTTGTAATATACGACCCACTCGTCCTCCTGCAGCGTCACAAAAGCAGCCTGGCTGGGGATGGCAAGATTGGTCTTGCGTTTGCCGGGATAGCGGTTGTACACCGTTTCTTCCTTGTAGGCCTTGACAGCACCGTTGATATAGATGTCCTTTCCGTCTTTGTCCACCATGTGCTGGGGCTTGATGACCTCGATCTTATAGTCCTTGTACTGCTTTTTGAACGCCTCAACTATTGTGTCAACGTCGTCAGTGAACTTGAGAACCAGGGTCTTGACATAGGTCTTGACGTCCTTGACGATTTCGTTGCCCGTGACGGGATCGACCTGAGTGTCCTGGTAAATCAGCTTTTTCCCGTCGTAAATTTCCGTGGACTTTTCCGGCACAAAGCGTTCTTCGATGCCGGCCAGATACTTATGCCCTGTGCGGAAGATAAAAGCGTTCAGGTTTTCGTCCACCATCATTTCTTCCAGGCCGGTTCCGTCGGTCCAGTTGATGAACAGGCGGTCCACAGGCTTGGTAAATTTCAGGGAATAGGAATTGTCGCTCGTCTTTACCTTCAGTTCGGCAAATTGACTTATGTTGGGAATGGGATGGGTCTCGGAGAACGCCGCAACGCTGGTCATCAGCAGAATGACGGCCAACACCATCGTGATGATCTTCTTCATAATCGTTCGCTCCTTTTTGCTTACTGCGAAAAATGTTCTTCCATTTAAGCTTTTTCATTATACAGGAAATCGATTGGCATGTCAATAATTGCAAACAAATTGTAAACATTTTTTTATCATCGGCTGCCCCGGAAAGCATCGTCGGGACGATACAATATTTGAAGAAAAAAGCAGACGCGGCATTGCGAAACGAGCGCTGGGCGTATATAATAAGCGGTGGAAAACAAGGGCGGATTTTACCCGCCGGGAACGGAGAAAAAGCAATGCGAACGATCCTTCATTTTGCGGCCCTGGATACCAGCCTGACCCTGTGGTGGGAACAGCCGGAGGACGCGCCCCGGAACGCCGCTTACACCGTGCTGCTGGACGGCAGGCCCATGGCGGCGGTAAACCGCACCCACGCGACGCTGGAGCATTTGCGCCCTGAAACCAATTATGATGTGCAGGTCTGTCTGGGAGATGAACTGATCGCGGAGGCGAAGGCAAGCACCGCCGCCGCAAAAAAGCCCATCGACGTGAGCCTGCCGCCCTACAGCGCGGTGGGCGACGGCCAGACCATGAACACCGCCGCGCTCCAGGCGGCGATCGACGACTGCGGGCCGGACCAGGAGGTCTATTTCCCCGCGGGCGTTTACCGTACCGGCGGATTACGGCTGCACAGCGACATGACGGTGCATCTGGCGAAGGACGCCGTTTTGCAGGGCACCGACGATCCGCTGGACTACCTGCCCAAGATCGAAAGCCGGTTTGAGGGCACCCACCAGATGTGCTATCAAAGCCTGCTGAACCTGGGCGAATTGCATGCCGACGCTGGTCCCAACTGCAGAAACGTTTTAATTTACGGTGAAGGAACCATTAGCGGCGGCGGCCAGCCCCTGGCCCTGAACGTGATCGAGCGGGAAAAAGAGCTGCTGAAAGAAGAACTGGCCGCCCTGGGCGACAAGATCAAGGAATACGAAAACGACCACACCATCCCCGGCCGGGCGCGGGGCCGCCTGATCAACCTGAGCAACTGCGAAAACGTGCGCGTCACTGGCCTGACGCTGCAAAACGGGGCCAGCTGGAACGTGCACATGGTGTACTCCCGGAACATCGTCACCGACCACTGTGTGTTCCGTTCCGAAAGCGTATGGAACGGCGACGGCTGGGACCCGGATTCCAGCGAGGACTGCACCCTGTTCGCCTCCGAATTCCACACCGGCGATGACTCCGTGGCCATCAAGAGCGGCAAGAACCCCGAGGGCAACATCGTCAACCGCCCCACCCGGCGCATCCGCATTTTCGACTGCGTGAGCGAATACGGCCTGGGCATCGCCATCGGCAGCGAAATGAGCGGCGGCGTGGAGGACGTGAAGATTTGGGACTGCGACCTGCGCCATTCCCTTTACGGCGTACAGATCAAGGCCACCAAAAAGCGCGGCGGCTATGTGCGCAATGTGTCCGTACGGGACTGCGCCCTGTCCCGCTTCCTGGTGACGGCGGTGCTGTACAACGACGACGGCGAAGGCGCGCCGGTACCGCCGGTGTTCGAGCATTTCCGGTGTGACCGGGTGTTCTTTACCGGCTGGGCCCGGGATTACTGGGAGAAGGAAGACCACGCCGTGCCCGCCATTCAGCTTTCCGGCTTCGACGTGCCGGGCCACGAGGTGCGCGACGCCGTGTTCCACCAGTGCGCCGCGGAGGGCGAAGCTGACATCCGCCTGAACCATTGCCGCGGCATAAGCGTGGAAATCGAGCGGGCAGAAGCAGGAAAATGATTGTCCCGGCAGCGTAAAAAACGGGCGAATGTGTGTCAACATCTTGCGGCTCCGGAAGGCCATACAGTATAATGAAAAAAACAAATCCCGGAGGGAAAGCGCGTGAACAAGAAAAAGCTGATTTTAATTGCCGATGACGAGGTCGGCATTCATGAATCGCTCAGGATCTACCTGACGCGGGAGGATTACGAGGTCTATTCCGTGTTCCGGGGGGACGACGTGATGGAGGCGTTCCAGCGGATGCGGCCCGACCTGGTGATATTGGACATCATGATGCCCGGCCGCACGGGCACCCAGGTGTGCGCGGATATCCGCGCCATCTCCATGACGCCCATCATCATCCTGACCGCCAAAGGGGAGGAGGTGGACAAGCTGCTGGGCTTTGCCCTGGGCGCCGATGATTACATCGTGAAGCCCTTCTCTCCCCGGGAGGTGGTTTCCCGCATCGCGGTGATCTTCCGCCGCATGAACCAGATGCAGGCCGCGCCGGAGCAGGGCAGGCTGACGGTGGGCAACACGGAAATCGACCTGAAATGCTACGAGGTGCGGGTGAACGGGGAAAGCGTACTGCTGTCCCCCAAGGAAGTGGAGATCCTGCACCTGATGGCCAGCCACCCCCGCCAGGTGTTCACCCGGGAACAATTGCTGGACAACATCTGGGGCTTTGACTTCAACGGCGACCCCCGGGTGGTGGACACCAGCATCAAGCGCATCCGCAAGAAGCTGCCGGAGGACACGGATATCCTGCTGCGGTCGGTGTACGGCGTCGGGTACAAGGTGGAGGTACAGGGGGATGCTTAAACTCTCCTCCTCCTTTTCCCGGCTGCTGCTGCTGATCCTGATCATCATCGTGGGCGTGGCGGTAGCGCTGGTGGCGCTGAGCAGCTTTTACTTTCAGGATATTTACGCTGCTTCGCTCTATGACACCGTCACCGGCGGGCTGCGGGAAGCGGAAAAAATGTATACCCTGCACCAGATCGGCCTGATCAGCTCCAATTCGCTGTATCAGGCCGTCAATCCGCCGCTCAACTCCAACGGGGATTTTTACATGATGCTCACGCCCAGCCGTCAGGTGGTGGCGTATACCGAATCCTCCGCGCCCTACTTTACCGGCGGGATGCTGACCTCCCTGCTGGACGCGTTGGACAAGGAGGATTCCGCCCTGGTGCGCAAGCAGGTGGGCGGCAGGACGGCGCTGATCGTTGGGCTAAAAAACGATTTGGGCTATGTGCTGGCAGGGCGGCCCATGCGCACCCTGTCCGGCGCGGCGATCACCTTCCGCAACCGGATGCTGATTTCCATGGGCGTGGTGCTGTTGGCCATGGTCGTGGTCAGTATCGTGTCCGCGCGGCGCGCCGTGCGCCCCGCCCGCATCATTACGGAAATGGCGGGCAGGCTGGTGGAGGGGGAGCAGGTGACGCTGCCCGAAAACCTGCCGGGCAAGGAAGTGCGTGAACTGGCAGGCGCGCTGAACCAGATGAGCGCCTCCGTGGCCCAGGCCATCAGCGCGCTCAAATATGAAAAGGATACCATGGCGCTGATTTTAGAGGGTCTGAGCGAAGGCATCCTGGCCGTGGACGAAAAGGGCGGCATCCTGCATGAAAACGCCGCGGCCTGGACGCTGCTGGGCGGGGAGGACACGGAGGCTTATAAGGCCGTCATGAACGCGCTGCGTCAGGAGCGGGAGGACGACCAATGGGATGAAAAGTTTACCGCGGGCGACCGGGTGCTGTATTTCGCCGTGTCGCGCCTGCCCTCCGAAAGCAAGCTGCCCCGCAGCCGCGGCACCGTGGCGCTGATCCGCGATATCACCGAGCAGGAGCGGCTGGAACGCACCCGCCACGATTACGTCGCCAACATTTCCCACGAGCTGCGCACACCCCTGGCCTCCATCCGGGGCCTGGGCGAAGGGCTGCGGGACGGGCTGGTGACGGACGAAAAAGATCAGCAGCGGTACTATAATATTATTGTGGAGGAGGTCACCCGCCTGTCCCGGCTGGTGAACGACCTGCTGGAGCTGAGCAGCTTACAGTCCAACCCCGCCGCGTTCGAGATGGAGCGGGTGGACCCCAATGAGCTGATTTACGACCTGCATGACCGCAACAGCAGCCTGTTTTCCAAAAAGCAAATCACCTTCGTGCGGGATTTGCCGGAGGAACCGCTCCCCGACATTCGCTCCAACGAGGACCGGCTGGCCCAGGTGCTGACCATCTTCCTGGACAACGCCCGTAAGTTCACCCCCGAGGGCGGCACCGTGACCCTCGGTGCGGAAAAAACAGACGCCGGCACCCGGTTCTTTGTCCGGGATACCGGCATCGGCATGGATGAGGAAACCCAGCGCCTGGCCTTCGACCGCTTCCACCAGGCTGAGCGCAGCCACGGCGGCAAGGGCAGCGGCCTGGGCCTGTCCATCGCCAAGGAAGTGCTGCAAAAAATGGGCGTGGAAATCACGCTCAAAAGCGCGCTGGGCGAAGGCAGCGAGTTTTCATTTACGATTCCTTGACCGCGTGAATCCGCGCGTCATCTGCTTTTCAGCGCTTCCATCGTCCAGGCGAAGGCCTTGGCGGTGCGAACCCCCGCGTCCCGGAAGTGGTTGCCCTCGTTCCAGAAAAGCGTGGCGTCCACCTCCGGGATTTCTTTGTATTCCGCGTATAACGCCCGGATGCAGTCGCCCACTTGGCGCATGATGGGGTTGCGTGTTCTTTCCTCTTTGTCGCCCAGGCTGAGATAAACGGCCTTTGCCTGTATCGGGCGCTGCTTCGCATAGTCCGGAAAGCCGGGAAACCACACCGACGGCGACGCGGCGGCGATGCCGTCAAACGCATCCGTTTCGTGCCCGCTCCACAGGGCGAAGAGCCCGGCCAGGGAATACCCGCCCAGGATCAGCTTTCCATCGGGGGAGAGAGCGTATTCCGCCTTTGCCTGGGGGATCACTTCTTCAAGGATTGTCCGCAGCATGTCCTTAGCGCCATCCCCAAAGGCTTCGTTTCCGAAAACCGGCGGCGCGGGCCAGGGCGATAAATCATCGTTCCAGCTGGCGACGGGTACGGGAACGAGCAGGAACGGTTCTTTCACGCGCTCCTGAATTGCGGCAATCTCGATGCCCATTTCGGCCAGGTCGTGGCTGTCCACCGGCTGAATCAGCAGATATTCTGCGTCCTTGCTTCCATAAGCCTGCATGCTCACACCCCCGCGCGTTCCGCGAACAGCCTGCCGCTGCGCGCGATGAGCCGCAGCGCTTCCGGAACCAGCTCAGGATCGAAGGCCCGCTCCACCGCCCCGTGGGTCTCAAAGCTCAGATGCCCGTGATAGCCGATCTCCCGCAGGCCCTCCACGAACCGGTCCCAGTCCAGCACGCCCATGTAGGGGGCCAGGTGCTGGTCATCCACGCCGTTGTTGTCGTGGATGTGGAAGGCTTCGATGCGGCTGCCCAAGGCGGCCATGGCGTGCTTGATGTCCTTGCCCACCAGCAGCGCGTGGCCGGTGTCCAGGCAGAAACCAAAGATTTTTTCGCCTGCCAGCTCGTTCAGCTCGTCCACATACCGCGCCGCCTGATGAAAGTCCGAGCAGCAGGCCTGATAGATTTTCCCTTTGTGGCGCACGAACATGTTTTCCAGCAGGATCTTCACGCCCCATTGCTTCGCCGCGGGGATCAGCCGGGCATAGCGGTCTTTGTTCAGCTCCCACTCCGCTTCCTCGCTCAGCATGTGTTCGTAGGTACCGAAGAAGGGATGGATCACCAGCTTTTTGCAGCCGATGGATGCGCAGCCCGCGATGGTGACTTCCATTACACGCAGCAGATAATCGTTATAATCGCTTGTCCCGTCAAAGTCCGCCACCCAGGAAGGGAACGGCGCGTGGGCCTGGGCGTTCACGATACCGTACTTTTCCGCCGCGTCCCGGTAGGGCCGGAACCAGCTTTCCTCGAACGCGCCGCTGAATACCGCAGGCCGCCGCTGCTCCAAAATATCCCGATAAGGCAGCAGCTCGTCCAGGTTCACGTCCGCCGCGTCGAAGCCCGCGTCCCGGATCGCCCGATATGCCCCGTCTATTCCGTACAGGCGTGTCAGCCCGCCCGTCTGTACCCCGATCATTGCCATGGTCCGTACCTCCGCATCCGTTCTTTTCATTGGTAGCATAGCATTGCCATGTTTTTCTGTCAAGAAACCGGAGATGCGCGCAGCGCAGTTTTTTACAAAAAGGACTGTACAAAATGGGGGCGTTTCCTGTATAATATAGAAACAGCATCGCGGAGAGCCGCCGTTTGCTGAACCTTGTTCAGATCACAAAGAAAAGAGGAAAACTGAAATGAAAAGAATGACAGCCTTTCTGCTGGCAATGATTCTCCTGCTTGCCTGCGCGCCAGCCATGGCCGCAGAACAAAAATACCAGTCCAAAATCCTGGGCAGCAGCGTCATCCTGCCGGATTACCTGGAGGTCATGGCGGAATTCCCCAACAAGGAAACGGACGGCGTATATATTTACTTTTACATGCCTGAGAACGATGCCCAGATCATCACCACCCTGACCTATGTGCCGGAGTACCAGGGAATGCAGACCAAAGATCTGCCCAAAACAGAAATCGAAGGCTGGAAGCAGTTTTTCTCCGCTGCCTATCCCAAGCACAGCAAGAGCGTGATGCTGCGGCCCAAATACAACAGTTCCCAGCGCATCTACCGTTACTATGGCCAGAACGAGGAAGGCAAATGGATGCTGAGCTATACGGGCATCAGAGACGGCCTGTATGTGTCCGTGTTCTGCGAAACGGGCCGGTTCGGCTTCCGCAGGAACCTGATGCAGGCGATTTTTGAAGTATTCAACGACAGCTTCCAGCTCTTCGCTGCCAGCCGTGGCGTGGACTTTGTGCGGTACGACCCGGACGACTACGAGGTGGAAATCTTCAACCTGCTGTATGACGATTCGCCCGACAGCATCTTCCGGAAGTACTGATTTGCTTCCACTTTGGCGGGACTGCGCGTATTTTGCGCGGTCCCGCTTGTGCTTTTGAGAAAAATGGGATATAATAAATCAGAAGTTGATCAATGCAGGGAGGGATTCTGACATGGCCAATCAGGAAGAATGGGACATCATCGAACTGGAAGGCGACGACGGCGAACCCATCCGTCTGTGCGTGGAGCGTTATTTCTTCTATAACGGCGATGAATACGTGCTGCTCAGCGACGCCTGCGACGTGGAGGACGAGGACGAAATCTCCCGGTACGTGATGAAAGTGCAGCCCATGGAGGGCGAGGGCAACGAGGACATGGAAGAATTCGTGCCCGTGGACGAGGATCTGATGGATCAGCTGGTGGAGGTCGCCGAGGCTACCTTCGACGTGGACGGGGAAGACGAAGAATAAGAGGTAGGAGGTATGAGGTAGGAAGTAGGAGGTTTAGTATGCTTTGCAATGACCGCACAAGCCGCGGCTTGCACCTTTATGATCAGCTAACTAAACCTCCTACTTCCTACCTCCTACCTCCTACTTATTGACTTACTGCTGATTATGAACGAGACCATCGCCCAAAAGCTCCGCCTTTTGCCCGATTCGCCCGGTTGCTACCAGATGAAGGAGAACGGGAAGATCATCTATGTGGGCAAGGCGGTCAATTTAAAAAACCGAGTCAGAAGCTATTTCCATGGCCACGACCACACGCCAAAGGTTGCGGCCATGGTTTCGCATATCACGGATTTCGATATCATCCTGTGCCGCACCAACCTGGAAGCGCTGATTTTAGAGTGCAATCTGATCAAGCTCTATAAGCCCTATTACAATATTCTTTTAAAGGACGACAAGCATTACCCCTATATCCGCATCAACCTGAACGAGCCGTTCCCCCGGGTCACGCTGGCCCGGCGGCAGACGGCGGACGGGGCGAAATACTTCGGCCCCTACATCGGGGCCACGGCGGTGCGGGAGGTGCTGGAGCATTTAAAGAAGCTGTTCCCGCTTCGCACCTGCAACCATCACCTGCCGGAGCACGGCCCCAAGCGGCCCTGCATGAACTATGAAATCGGCCGCTGCCTGGGCCCCTGCTGCGGCAAATGCACGGAAAACGAATACCGGGCGGTGGTGCAGCGGGTGATCGCGTTCCTGAACGGCAAGTATCAGGACGTGACGGACGAGCTGGAAAAAGATATGCGGGAGGCCGCCAAGGCCCTGCAGTTTGAAAAGGCCGCCCGGCTTCGGGATCAGATCCGGGACATTCAGGGGCTCATGCAGCGGCAGCAGGCCATCCAGACCAGCGGCGTGGAGCAGGACGTGTTCGCCCTGGCCCAGGACGATCTGGACGCCATGGCCCAGGTGCTGTACGTGCGCAACGGCCACATCCTGGGCGGCGATTCCTTCGCCCTGCCAAGAGAAGGCAAGGAAGATCCCGGCGAAGTGCTGTTCGATTTCATCGTGCAGTTTTACGAGGGCGACCGCAAGCCCGCACGGGAGGTGCTGTGCCCCAACCTGCCGGGGGAAATCGGCGGCGATTTGGAAGAATGGCTGCGCCAGCGCCGGGGCGGGGCTTGCACCCTCACCATCCCCCAGCGCGGCGATAAGCGGGCCCTGACCCTGCTGGCCGAAAAGAACGCCCGGGACGCGCTGGAAAAGCGCAACGCGAAAAAGCAGGTCCAGTATGAGCGCACCGTAGGCGCGGTGGAGGAGCTGGCGAAAGCCATCGGCATGGACACCGTGCCCCGCCGCATCGAGGGCTACGATATTTCCAACACCCAGGGGGCTCAGAACGTGGCCTCCATGGTAGTGTTCATCAACGGCGAGCCCGCGCCCAAGGAATACCGCCACTACCGCATCAAGAGCTTCGAGGGCGCCAACGACTTTGCTTCCATGAACGAGGTGCTGGGCCGCCGGTTCCGGCGCTGCTTCGCGGAGGACCCCAAGGAGCGCTGGCCCCTGCCCGACCTGGTGCTGATCGACGGCGGCCCGGAGCAGCTGCAATTTGCCCGGGAAGCCATGCTGGCAACCGGCGCGGACGTGCCCATGTTCGGTTTAGCCAAACGCCTGGAGGAAATCTTCCTGCCGGGCCGGGAGGACTCCATCCTCATCGACCACCATTCGCCGGTGCTGCATCTGATCCAGCGCATCCGCGACGAAGCCCACCGCTTCGCCATCACCTATCATCGGGGCCTGCGGGGCAAGGCCTCCGTCCACAGCGCCTTGGAGGATATTCCCGGCGTAGGCCCTACCCGCCGCCGCGCGCTGCTGCAATACTTTAAGTCCGTCAAGGCCATCCGGGAGGCCGACCTGGACGAATTAAAGCAGGTGCCCGGTATGAACGCCCCCAGCGCCGAAGCCGTCTATGCCTGGGCGCATCCCCAGGAAAACAGCGAACCAAGGGAATCGTGAAAATGCTTGTATCATGATGGATAAAGATAACAAAGGAGAAAATCATGCGGATCATTTTCGTTCGTCACGGAGAGCCTGATTATCAGCACGACTGCCTGACGGAAACCGGGAAAAAACAGGCGGAGGCCGCCTCAAAGCGGCTGGCGCGGGAAGGCATTGACGAAATCTATGCGTCGCCCATGGGCC
The DNA here is from genome assembly GCA_900320085.1 of uncultured Eubacteriales bacterium. GTDB lineage: Bacteria > Bacillota > Clostridia > Christensenellales > Aristaeellaceae > RUG563. The sequence continues at coordinate 4,677 of ONRC01000007.1, read as the reverse complement.
GCGCCGCGGAAACGGCGGCTTATACCGCAAAGCTGCTGAACCTTCCGGTGCATACCCTGCCCTACATGCACGAAATTTCCTGGGGCGGCCCCGACATTCCCCAGGAAGGCCACCCCTGGACGCTCAGCGATTGGATGATTTCCCAGGAGGATTTCGACTTTTACGGCAAAGATTGGCGTCAGCATCCCTACTTCAAAAACAATATCGCGGTCCAATACCTGGATGAAATCAGCGTTCAATTCGATGCGCTGCTGCAGAACCAGGGATACCGCCATGAAGGCACCCGTTACTATTGTGAAACCGATCAGCAGAAAACCATTGCCGTTTTCAGCCATGGGGGGTCCGGCGGGTGTGTGCTGGCGCACCTGTTGGCGCTGCCGTTCCCTTATGTCTGCACGGTATTGCCTTATGAATTCACGTCTGTCATTATTCTGGAATTCCCGGTGCGCAGGGGCGAATATGTCCATCCCAGGATCGAGCTCTTCAATGACGCCGCCCATATCCTGGATATTTCCAGCGGCCTGGTGATTCAGCAAAAGACGGATTGATACAATTTTTCTTAATAGAACGCGGATACACAGCACTATCAGGACTCATGCCAACAGAACAACGCCTCCCCGTATCGGAAAGACGGCCCGGGGAGGCGTTGATTTTTATGGAAGGATCAATGGTCGATCATCGCGTTGCAGTACGCGAATGCGCCGGTTTCGATCACGCGGATGGTGTTGGGCAGGGAAATCGTTTTGAGGGTTTTGTTGCCGCGGAATACGTTCGGCCCGATCCCGATGACCGGATAGGTCAGATTGCCTTTCTGAACGCTGGCAGGAATGATCAGGCTGGAGGCGGTTCCCTTGTAGGCGATCACCACGGCGCCGTCGGCTGTGAAGATGTAGCCCACTCCGTCCAGCTCGATCCCGTTTTGAACGGTGACGAGCTTTTCTGCCTGCACTTCATAGGACAATTCGCTGCGGATCACTTGTCCCTCCGCCTGGGTGACGGCGGCGACGGCGTAGCTGTAATTGTTGCCGAGCAGATCCAGCCCTGTATCCAGATAGGAATAATCTGTCAGCACGGCGATCAGTTCAGCCGCTCCGCCGTTATCGGAACGGTACAGCTCATAGGAGGAGGCCATTTCCACCGGAGCCCAGATGATCGTGACGGAGGTGTCGGTTTCCTGCCATGCTCCGATGGTGGAAGGCGCGCCAAAGAAATCATCCGCTGTTTCGGCGGGATAGCCGGGCAGCACGGCAGGGCTTCCATTCACCGGCAGAACGGAGACGATGTTTGAAATCAGCACCCTGCTGCCGTCGCTGACACGGCATCTGAATGAATACTTGGCGTTGGCGGGAGATACCATGAAGCTGAGCTCGTTGGTGGCGGCGCCGTGGAATGTGCTGCTGTTGCTTTTGATTTCCGGCCAATCAGAGCCGTCCCTGCTGTACAGCCATTGATATTGAACGTCGCCGTCACAGAGCGCCAGCACCGAGAACGAGACGGGGTCTCCCGCCGCCGCCGGAACGCTGAGGGGTTGCATGATGATTTTGAAATCATCATAGCCTGCAAGGCTGCTGGCCGGAATCGGGGAAGCGGAAACGGCTGCGGTGGGTCTGGCGGCGGGGAGCGCGGTCGCTTTCGCGGCGGGAGTTGGCTTGGGGCTTGCCTTTGGCGCGTTCGTGTGCTGGGTGAACGCGCTGTCGGATACGCTGCCCACGTCAAACGCAAAAGCAGTGTTCAGCTTGGGACACCCGGAAAAGGCGCTTGAACCGATGGCGCTCAGCCTGCTGTTGCCGCTGGTCACAACCGTTTGGAGATTGGAACAGTTTTCAAACGCGCCGCCCTCGATTTCCTCCACGGAGTCGGGCAGATAAACGGTGGTGATCGTTTTGTTTCCGGCAAACGCGCCGCCGCGAATGACGCGCACGCCTTTCGGAACGGTAGCAAAAGAGGCCTTCCCATTGTATTTTATCAGCGCGCTTCCGTCAATCGTGAAATCAGAATCCGTACTGATAGAAACAGTGGGGGCAGGCGTCGGGGCCGCGTTCGCCGCCAGAACCGCGGCAGGCGCAGATACGAAAAAGAATACAGCTGCCGCCAGCAGCAATTTCTGCAAACAATTTCTTTTCATGGGTTTCCTCCATCAGCGGTTTTTCCGCTCCATGCCATCATACCCTGAATAAGCGCCGGTTTCAATAGGCTTCATTCACAGAAAAATGATTTCTTTTTTTACCCCGCGGGAAGCCATTCCTGAGCGTACCAGGCCCGCAGGGCTATAAGCAGGGTAAAATTCATGTAGACATTGTTGAAGCCGGATTCAAACATGCCGTAGAGCATAAACAGCATATACACCAAAATGCTATACCGATCCTGCGCAAGGCTGGCCTTTCGGAACGCGGAAATATACAGCGCGGCGTAAAGCAGCAGGATGATGGGCCCGGCCTGGATCAACGTGCGCAGATAGGCCACGTCCAGCAGGATGGGGCTTTCATGCTGCACCCGCGCCAGACGCACGGACAGCAGCTGTACGCGCTGACCCAGCAGGGAAATGCCGTACTGCCGGTACACCTTCATGGAATTCCAGAACCGGTTGCTCATCAGCAGGTCAAATTCCCGGAACAGGAGCACCCGTTGGCACAGCAGCATGGCGGTGATGGAAAACCCAATGACCAGCAGAGGAAACGCCGTCCAGAAAATCCGCGCGGCCCTGCCAAGGGGACGGCGGCGGAAAGCCCAGGGCAGCAGGAACGGAAACGCGGCCGCCAGGGCGATGGCAGTGCGGTTCCGAGTCAGGAGGTACAGCGGAATCACGCCGATCAGAAGCACAAACGTATAGGGGACGCCTGGCCTGCGGCGGGTGAGCCACGCTTCCTCCAGCACCAGCGACATGGCCAGGCTCGCCAGCGTGTTGGGATGATTGAAGCCCAGCGAATAGCGCAGCTGCGGCGAACCCATGCGGTAGGTGATATAGTTTTCGATCGCCCCCAGCAGCGCGCCGCTAATGATGAACAGCGTCAGGAAAAGCCGGGCGGTAAAATCAATCCACAGCGCCTTTTTTACATCCACGTTCCACACGCCCAGACAGGCCACCAGCAGATAAAATAAATGATTGTAGCCTGATCGGTACAGGGAAACCCCAATGAGCAGGCATACGGCGCAAGTAAACAGCAGGGTGGACAGGCGCTGCTTTCCGTCCCATACCAGCTTTCCGGCCATCACAATCAGGGAAGAAAAACGCAGAAACAGGCTGGTATAATGCGCGGCGGCGGTGCAGTTCAGGGTGGTATAGCTGATCAGGATGGCATCGGTCATGCACAGGAGATAGGAAAGAAGATACAGCCCGTCGGATGCCCGGATACGAAGCCTGTCCGCGCCCAGTCTACGTAAGCTCATGCAAAACCTCCATCACGCCGGAAACTGTCCTCTGTGCCGTGAAGCATTGCAGTGCGCGTTTCTGTCCAGCCCGCCCCATCTCTGCCGCCTTTTCCGGGTGCTCCCGCAGCCAGTTCAGCTTTTCCGACAGAGCGTTCACATCCTGCGGTGGATAAAGCAGGCCGGTGATTCCGTCCAGAATGATTTCGGCGGTTCCGCCTGTATTGCAGCCAACCACAGGCAGCCCCGCCATCATGGCTTCCACCGTTGTCCTGCCAAAAGGCTCCATTCCGGAGCAGACCAGCTCCACGTCCGTTTCCGCACGGATTGCGCCCAGGTCATCCACTTCCCCCAAAAAGCTGACGCGGCTTTCCAACCCCAGCCGAGCAGTCAAAGCCCGCAGATGGCAGGCATAGTCCTGTCCTTCGTATGTCGGCGCTTGCCCGGCGAAAGAAAGAGATGCATCCGCGCCGTACTGCCTCACCAGCAAATACAACGCCCGCAGTGCGTCCTCCTGTCCTTTTACGGGCGTGAGCCTGCCCGTCAGCAGCAGGCGGAAACCTGTGTGCGGACGATGTTCATTTGACAGATACCGTTCAGGCTCCAGGCCGTTATACACCGTCCTTAGTTTTTCAGGCTGGATATGCCGTGAAAAATCATGATACAACGCCCGGGAAACAAGGATGATTTTATCGGCGTTCCGGTTCATCCTTTGATACCAGAAAGGCGGGAACCAGGTGCGGTTTGCCCGGGAAAAGCTGCGCACGTGCCACACGTGGGGCTTGCTCCGCAGATGGGCCAGATACCCGCCCACGCAAATCATCCGTTCATTGGTGTAATACAAATCAAAATCGTCAGGCAACGTTTGGTTCAGCCGTTTCGCTTCCCGCCTGTCCAGGAGCGGCGCAAGCAGCAGCTTGCCGACCCGGAGCAGATCCTTGGGCGTGTGGCGGAATACGGTACAGCAGGTGTGGTAAGGGGCTGTGTATACAGGAATACCAATCGTTTTGCAGCGCTTTTCCAATGGCGTGTTTTTTCCCGGTATCAGCACGCCGGGCAAAACGCCGTATTGTTCCCGCAGCCCCACCATCAGCGTCAGCAGCGACCGGTTTGCCCCGCCGCTGAATTCCCCGCTGTGGGCGATGAACAGTATCTTCATAAAATCGTTTTCCTGATAAAATCATTGAAAAGTTGTTGCTCGTTCATGGGCCGCTTTAAGTCACGACGAGGCGAGGGCCTATGCGGCCCTCGTGCACCTGCACCAGGGGGATGATCCCCCTGGACCCGCAATAGCGGATAATGCTTAAATTG